>JBFMCJ010000347.1 GCA_040754675.1 Bacillota bacterium | reverse complement strand
ATGACGGCCACGCGTGCCCCGATGGCCATTGCCTCTTCGTAGTCATGGGTGGCCATGATGGTGGTTTGCCTGAGAGTCTCCTGGAGCCGGACGATCTCGGCCCTCATGGCCTCCCGGACCTTGGCGTCCAGGTTGGAGAGCGGCTCGTCCAGGAGAAGCACGGCAGGTCGGCGGACAACCGCTCGGGCGAAGGCCACGCGCTGGCGCTCGCCTCCGCTGAACGTGTGGGGTAGGCGTTCCAGCAAGTGCTCGATCTCCAGAAGCCTGGCGACGTCGTGAACCCGGCGCCGGATCTCCTCCGGGGCCAGCTTGCGAAGCCGCAAGGGGTGGGAGATGTTCCTGAAGCCCGTCAGGTGCGGGTAAAGTGCCAGGTCCTCGAACACCATCCCCACATCGCGCTCCTGCGGGGGCACCCCATCCACCGGCCTCCCGTCGAAGAGGATCGCTCCGGAGTCGGGCCGTTCGAGGCCTGCGATCATGCGGAGGGTCGTCGTCTTTCCGGCGCCAGGGGCCCCCAGGATGCACACCACCTCGCCCTGCGCCACGTTCAGCGAGAGGGAGTCGACGGCCACGAGCGGTCCGAATCGCTTGCTCACGGCACGAAGTTCAACGCTGGCCATGAAGAGCTTCCCCCGATTGCACGTCGAAAAGCCTCAGGTGCTCGTGCGGCAAGGAGAAGGTCACCGCGTCGCCCCGCCGCATCCGGCGGGCAGGCGCCACCAGGGCCTGCAGGGTGCTATCCTTGCTGCGGCCGCTTCCGGGATCCGGGTCGATCGTGACCAGCACCTCGGCACCCAGGGGCTGCACCATGGTGACCGCGCCCACAAGCTCGCCGTGGCCGACCCTTACGGCCTCCGGGCGGATGCCGAGCCACACCTCGCGCCCCGCTCCGATGAGGGGCCGGCTCCAATCCGGCGCGCGAACTCGCAGGCCGGGGCTCGCCAGCACCGGCCCGTCGGGCCCCTCCTCGACACGGCAGCGGAGCAAATTCATGCCCGGCGCGCCCAGGAATGCGGCAACGAACAGGTTGGCGGGCCGCTGGTATACCACGTCCGGGGTGCCCGCTTGCTCCACCCTTCCCTGCCGCATCACCACCA
This sequence comes from Bacillota bacterium, assembly GCA_040754675.1. Classification (NCBI taxonomy): domain Bacteria; kingdom Bacillati; phylum Bacillota; species Bacillota bacterium. The sequence continues at coordinate 3,349 of JBFMCJ010000347.1, read as the reverse complement.
CGCGGTCGCTGAGCGTGAGCGCCTCCTCCTGGTCGTGCGTGACGAAGATGGTCGTCTGACCGAGTTCTTGCTGGAGCCGCCTTAACTCCGTCCTCATGGCCTCCCGCAGGCCGGGCCGGATGTTGTTGAACGGTTCATCCAGCAAGAGCACCTGAGGCTGGGTGATGAGCGTGCGCGCCAGCGCAACCCGCTGCATCGAACTGAGATCGAGCCCGGAAGACCGGCGGTGCAGAATGTCCGTGAGTTCCAGCATCTCGGCAAAACGGTGGACCTCCTGGTCGACGCGTGAGGCCGGCACGTTGCGGATCCGAAGGCCAAAGGCGATGTTGTCGTACACGGTCATGTGCCAGAACAGCGCGTAGTTCTGGAAGACCAACCCCACTCCTCGCCGCTGCGGCGGTAGGTGGTGAACGGGCACGCCGTCGAACAGGATGGCCCCCGAACTCGGGTGTTCAAGTCCTGCCACCATTCGTAGCGTTGTGGTCTTACCGCAGCCCGAGGGGCCGAGCAGTGAGACCAGCTCGCCCTGGCGCACTTCAAGGCTCAGCCCGTCGACAGCGACAAATGAATCGAATCGCTTCGAGACGCGGTCGAGAATCACCCTGCTCATACCCGCTACAGGCCCCTCATTTCACGAGCCCGAAAGTGAACCCGCGGACCAGGTGGCGCTGAATCAGGTATCCGGCCACCACCGGCGGGATGGAGGCCACTATCCCGAGGGCCGCCTGGGGCCCGTAGAAGCGCCCGATGGCCCCCACGTACCGGCTGACCTGCACCGGCAGCGTCACGGCCTGCCGGCTTGTGAAGATCAGGGCAAAGAGGAACTCGGTCCAGTTGAGGATGAACACGAACAGCGCAGTGGCGGCAAGGCCTCCCTTCACCAGCGGAAGGCTCATGGTGAAGAAGACCCTCCACGGGCTGGCGCCGTCCAGCATAGCGGCCTCTTCGATGTGCCGCGGAACGCCGTCGAAGAAACCCCGCATCATCCAGAGTGAGAACGCAACGGTAAACGCGCTGTACATGAGTACCAGGCCAAGCCTGGAATCGATGAGTCCCAGGCTCCGATAATAAACCAGCAGGGGAACGGCGAACGCGACCGGCGGGAACATCCGCGTCGTCAGCGTGAGAAACGGCATCATGGGCCCGCCGGTGCGGTACCGCGAGACGGCGTAAGCCGCCGCCGTTCCGATCGCCACCGAAATGGCCGTCGCGATGGGGGCGATGATCAGGCTGTTCACGACAGCCGGCATGACGGGCTCGGCCGAGCGCGTCATGGCCGCAATCGTTCCGACCGGATTACCCACCTGGAACAGGACCTGGTAGTTGGTCACAGTGGGCCGTCGCGGCCACAGCGTCGGGGGATACGCCAGCCACTCGTCCGGAGGCTTGATGGAAATCGACAGGACCCACAGCACCGGAATGAGGCTGATGAAGGCCGCAACTACAGCGAGGAGGCCGGCCACCCGCCCGCGCCGGGCATGAGCGGGTGCCAGTTCGGCAGCGGGCGCCGACACCAGTTGCGAAGATTGTGGTCCTCCGCTCATCGTCACCCGAACCCTTCATGCGACGTGACGAATCCCACGGTGAACCGCCCTGCCCCTCACATCCCCTGGAGGCGAAGCTCGAGCGACCGCACCGCAAGACGTGTCACCAGTGCGATGCCGACGAGGATCACCACCGCCATGGCCGCGGCATACGAGAGCTGGCCGTAGACGAACCCGACCCGGTAAATGTACAGCGACAGCGACTCGGTGGAGGTGCCGGGCCCGCCACCGGTCATGATGTAGACGAGATCGAAAATCTTCAGCGCTTCGAGAACACGGAGGACGACCGCGACCACGATGACGGGCCTCAGCATGGGCAGCGTGATGTAGCGGAAGATCTGCCACTGGCTGGCGCCCAGGGTCATGGCGGCTTCAGTCGGCTCCTTCGGGAGCGCCGACAGCCCGGAGTAAAGGATCAGGAACATGAACGGTGTCCACTGCCAGATGTCCGCGGCCACGATGGTGGCGATGGCCAGCGTTGGGTACCGGAACCAGTCCACCGCGGCTCCGGGGCCGAACAGCGACGTCAGGAGGTAGTTGACCGGCCCGCGGTCAAGGAACACCAGGTAGAAGGCAAAACCCACCACCACCCACGGAAGCATCATCGGATACAGTAAAACTGACGTTGCCAGTCGCTTTCCGACGAACTCCGCGCGAAACAAAAGCGCAAGGCCGAGGCCGAGGGCAAACTCTGCCGCGACGGCGAATACCACCATCAGCAGAGTCCGCCCCACGGCCTCCCAGAAACGCGCGTCACTCAAAACCCGCAGGTAGTTCTCGAGGCCCACGAAAGGGGCCTGCCACCAGTCTACGCCGAGAATCGGCTGCCAGCCTACGACGCTGAGATAGACGACGATGACCGTGGGCACGATCAACAGCACCCACATCAGGAGCTGCAACGGCGCGACCAGCGTGAGTTGAAAGACCTTCTCTCCGTTGAAGAAGCGTCCCAGTGCCTGACTCCATCGCATCGTCCGCTTCGCGTGACTCTGGGGGCCGGCAGCCATCGGCACTTCTCACCTCCGCCCGCCGTTCTACGCGATCTTTCCGAGTGAGCGCCAGACGTCCTGGATGTGCGCCGGGTAGTTGTTGCGTTCCTCGCGCCACGCTTCTGCCTGGCGGCGCCGTCCGAGGCGGTTGGTGATCTTCTGCCACTCGGCAGCCGAATCTTTCAAGGCCCGAGCCGGGGTCTTCTGGCCCGCAAACGCCTGCTGCAAGTTGACGTTCAATACGTCCAAGTACTCGTTGGCTCCGCGCACCGACAGATCAGGGAATGCATTCTTGGTGTTGGCCAGAAGCACCGGCAGGAAATCCGCTCCGTACGACGCCTTCATCTGTTCGTCCTGGTACCATGGGAGCCGGTACGGGTCGAGCGTACCAACCCTGGCGATGGCGTCCCGCCCCACCGTGGGCCCGGTGAACCACTGAGCGAAGAGATATGCAGCCTCGGGATTCTTGCCGTATCGTGACACGCTGAACGACCACCCTACCACGTGCGGCACCGCCCGAACCAGCCTTGACCCGTGTAGCGTTCCGGGCACCTCCATGTAGCCGACCCTGCCCCGGACCTTTGAATCGGGGCCCTCCGCCCACTTACCCAGCGATGCCCAGGCCCAGGCGAAGAAGACGGAACCTTCGGGAAAGCGCGAGTAGGCGACGGACCAGTCGCCCGTCACCGCGTCGTTCCACATGTAGTTGCGGACCAGCCGCACCTGCTCCTCGAGTGCGGCGATCCCCTCATCGCTGTCGATCAGGGGATCCATGTTGTCGTCGAAATACATGCCGCCCTTGGAGACGAACCGGGC
>JBFMCJ010000346.1 GCA_040754675.1 Bacillota bacterium | reverse complement strand
ATCAGCACATACAGGTGGTTGACACCGGAATCCAGTGCCGCAAACCCCATCCCTGCCACCCCGAAGCCGGCGAGGAGCCACCCCGGCCCGGGTGCGGCCGCCGCCAGGGCCAGGCCGGCACCGAACCGGGCAGCCCCCACCGCGAGCACCCGGCGGAGACCCCACCGCTGCACGGCTCGCGGGTAGAGCAGGGTCGCGCCGACGGAACCGAGCGACGACGCCGTGAAGACGGAGCCGATGGTGGCCGGCCCCACGCGGAAATCCCGCATCCACTCGCTGATGGCCGGGCCGAAACCTCCCAGCTCGATTCCCATCAGGATGTAGGCGAACGCCGCCGCGGCAGCCGCGGCCAGCGTCGAGCCATGTGTGCGCGTTTGTCCTGCCATGCTCTCCCGAACCCTGTCCTGATGAACCCCAGACAAGCCCAGCAGGGTGGAGTCTAGCACACCGGGCGGCGGTGCGAAAGCTCCTGCAAATCGTCCCGTCTCGGCGCCGGATGCCAGGAGGTGGCCGCGCGGGAGAGAAAGTGTGGAGAGCAGCGCCTGTATATAGCGCGCAGCGCGCGGCATGCAGTCGTGGGTGTGCGGGTTCTAGAAGGGACGAAGGGTGGGAGAGTGATGCCGAAAGTCACGGCCGAAGAGGCCCTCAGTTATCACGAGAGAGGACGCCCCGGCAAGATCGAGGTGGTCGTCACCAAGCCGTGCATCACCCAGAAGGACCTTTCCCTGGCGTACACGCCTGGCGTCGCCGAGCCGGTGCGGGCCATCGCCCGCAACCCGGAAGACGCCTTCCGCTACACCGCGAGGGGTAACCTGGTAGCCGTCATTTCCAACGGTACCGCCGTCCTTGGGCTTGGCGACGTCGGCGCCCTGGCCGGCAAGCCGGTCATGGAGGGCAAGGGCGTGTTGTTCAAGCGCTTTGCCGACGTCGACGTCTTCGACCTGGAGATCGACGTAACCGACCCCGACGAGGTCGTGCGCGTCGTCAAGGCGCTGGAGCCCACCTTCGGCGGGATCAACCTGGAGGACATCAAGGCGCCGGAGTGCTTCTACATCGAGGAACGACTCAAGGAGATCATGAGCATCCCGGTCTTCCACGACGACCAGCACGGCACGGCCATCATCTCCGGCGCGGCGCTGCTCAACGCCCTGGAGCTGGTCGAAAAGTCCATCTCGGACATCAAGGTGGTCATCAACGGGGCCGGCGCATCGGGGGTCGCGTGCGGCGAGTTCTGGATTCTGCTGGGCGTCCGGCGGGAGAACATCCTGATGTGCGACTCCAAGGGGGTTATCCACGAAGGCCGCACCGAGGGCATGAACCCCTACAAGGCGCGCTTCGCCCGGCGTACGTCCAGGACGACGCTGGCCGAGGCCATGGAGGGCGCCGACGTGTTCCTTGGGCTCTCGGTGGCCAACGTGGTGAGCCGGGAGATGGTCCAGTCCATGGCCGACCGGCCCATCGTCTTCGCCCTGGCCAACCCCGACCCCGAGATCCCCTACGACGAGGCAAAGGCGGCCCGGCCCGACGTCATCGTGGCCACCGGGCGGTCCGACTATCCCAACCAGGTCAACAACGTGCTGGGCTTCCCGTTCATCTTCCGGGGCGCCCTGGACGTGCGAGCCCGTGCCATCAACGACGAGATGAAGATCGCCGCGTGCCGGGCGCTGGCGGAGCTGGCCAAGCAGGACGTGCCCGACTCGGTGCTGCGGGCGTACGGGCTTGATTCGCTCCACTTCGGGCCGGAGTACCTGATCCCCAAGCCCCTCGATCCCCGGGTGCTCACGTGGGTGGCGCCGGCGGTGGCGAAGGCCGCCATGGACAGCGGCGTGGCGCGGGTGACCATCGACATCGAGGAGTACCGGCAGCGGCTGGTCCAGCGCATGGGCAAGGCCTGGGAGCTGCGGCGCAGCATCCTGGTCAAGGCATCCCGGGACCCGAAGCGGGTCGTCTTCTCCGAGGGCGAGGAGACCAAGATCATGCGGGCTGCTGCCATCCTGAGGGACGAGGGCATCGCCAGGCCCATCCTGGTGGGCCGGGAGCCTGAGGTGGCGGCGCGCATGGAGCAGCTCGGCTTGCGGCGAAACGGTATCGAGGTGGTCTGGCCGGCCGAACATCCGCGCCTCGAAGCGTACGCCAAGCGCCTCTACGAGCTCCGGCAGCGCCGCGGCGTGACCCTGCGGGAGGCGCTCAAGCTCGTCCGCCAGCCCAACTACTTCGGGGCGGTGATGGTGGAGGTGGGCGACGCCGACGCCTTCGTGGCGGGGCTCACCTACCACTATCCCGACGTGCTACGGCCGGCGCTCCAGGTCATCAAGCCGCTGGAGGGCGTCCGCAACGTGGCCGGGTGCTACATCATGATCGTGAAGAACCAGGTCTACTTCTTCACGGACGCGACGGTGAACATCGATCCCACGGCGGAGGATCTCGCCGAGATCGCGATCCTCACGGCGGAACGCGCCAGCGCTCTCGGGATCGAGCCGCACGTCGCGATGCTGTCGTTCTCCAACTTCGGCTCCACCCGGCACCCGCTGTCGGACAAGGTGCGCCGGGCGGTGGAACTGGTGCAGAGCCGCCGGCCCGACCTCATCGTGGACGGCGAGATGCAGGCCGACACGGCGGTGGTTCCGGAGATCCTCCAGGAAGACTACCCGTTCTCCAGGCTCACCCCGTTTGGCGGCGCCAACGTCCTGGTCTTCCCGGACCTGGAGGCGGCCAACGTGGCGTACAAGCTCCTGGCCAGGCTCGGCGGAGCGGAGGCCATCGGACCGGTGTTGGTGGGCACGGAGCGCGCCGTGCACGTTGTGCAGCGGGGCGACGACGTGGACGATATCGTGAATATTGCGGCAATTGCCGTCATTGACGCACAGGAACTGGAGAAGCGCCAGGCTCGCGCCGGGTGACGGCCCGGAGGGTCCCAAGGCCCTGCGGGATTGAGGCCCCAAAGGGGTTGGGTCCGGGGCCGTCGAACCCAGGACAGGGGTCCCAGACAGAGCACGGTCGCCGGGGAGGAATACTCCCGGGCGGCCGTCTTGTTAATGGCCCGAATGCGACCGGCTTCACAATTTGTCTGAAAAACCGGTTACTTCGGAGCCACCGAAGGGAGGGCACCATGCCTTGACGGACGCCGCCCAGGAGGTCTTTGAGTTCGCTGACAGGACCGCCGAGCCGGGGTGGGGAACGGACGGGCGCTTACGAATCGTCGTTCGCCTGTTGGTGAAGGCTGCAGGTGCCAGGCTCTGTGAGGGGTGGGACGGCGTGCCTGAGGCTCTCATCCACCTCATGGCGCAGGACGCCGAACTGTCGGGCCGGCTCGTTCGGGACCCTGACCTCAACGTGCGGGGGCTGACCCTCATGGCCCTTTCGGGGGTCTGCCGGCCGTGGGCCGTGGGCCTTCTGGCGGCGGCGATGCTGGATCCGGTTCCGGAGCTGCGGGCACTGGCCGCGGAGAGCGCAGACCGGTGGTACGCGTGTCACGGGGGCAACGGAAGGGTGCGGGAAGTGCTCGCCGAGCGCCTTCTGGCCCTCCTGGACGACCCCTGCGAAGAGGTGCGGCTCAGCGTCGTCGGGCCGGTGGTGCGGCTCGGAGGGCAGAGGGGTGTGGCGCGGCTGGTCGAGCTGTATCCGTCCTCGGACGAGGTGATGCGCGGGGAGATCCTGGGAGCCCTGGCGTCGGCCGGCTATAATGCAGTGGTCGCGCGCCTTGCCCGCGCAAGCTGCGCGTCGGAAGGCGCCGGCCCTTACCTGCGGCGGCTCTTCAGCCGCCTGGTGGGAGAAGACGGGAGCGCCTCCTGGCAGGAGGGCCACGATGGGTGATGCCCACAGCGGCAAGCGCTGGTGGCGCGGGTGGCGCCGCAGGCGCCCACCGCGGGCCGATCCGGGCGCGGCGGTCCCCCCGGATCCCGCAGCCGGTCCGCACCCCGGCGGGGTGGCGCCGGCTGAGGACGAGGGCATGTTTATGCAGCAGGCCCCTGGCAGCACCAGGTGGGAGGAGGTCCCCCTGTGGCCGCTCGACCGCCGGGTGCGGGTGCTGTTCCGGCAGCTCGCGGCGCACTGGGGTTCGTCCCGCGGCGAACTGAGGCTGGTGAGCCTGCCGGTGCTGCTGTGGATCACCCAGGACCTGGCCGTGGCGGCGCCGGGCGGCGTAACCGTCCTGGCGCGGGCGCGCCCCGACCGGCGGGTTCAGATCCATCACGCCAACCGCGACCAGATACTGACGTTCTCGGCCGGCCGGCTGGAGTGGGACAGTGTTGCTGCCTGGACGAACCCTCTGCGCCGGGCGCTCTTCGATTGGCTGAGCGCGGGGGTCGCCGTGACCGGGGCGGACATTGCGGTGCTATCGGCAGGCCCTGCCCGGTGGCATGGCCAAGGGCTCGAGGCGATGGGCTGCGCGCTCGCCTGCTGCGCCCGGCCATGGGAGCGGGCCGGCGTCCTGGACAGGACGCGGCAGGCCGTCTCCCT
>JBFMCJ010000345.1 GCA_040754675.1 Bacillota bacterium | reverse complement strand
CTACCGTCACGGCCATTGCCAGGAGACCTTCTTTGATGCTACCCATCAGTTGCTCGAGGGTTACGCCGACCCGGCTCGCCACTGTTTCGAGCAAGGTGGTTCCCATGGTGCCCTGTTCGTGGTACGACTCCATCGGTGGCGGTTACCTCCCTTCGTTGATGCACCCCCGTTATATCATGGGGGTTGGAGGGACCGCCACCCTCAAATTCCACGATTTTCGCGACTACACCCCTCACCCTCGTGGACCAATCGAACCCGATACGCGGCTCATCGTAAGGCAGACGCTTCTCGTCGGGGTTGTCTCGGTTGTACGCTTCCGTAGTGAAGTAAATGAGGACTGCCGGCTTTTCGCCCAACGTACGGTACCCGTGGGCGACACCACGAGGGATTAACAGGACGATGGGATTATCTTCTCCCATGTAAAACACGTTGGTCTCCCCGTGCGTGGGCGATGCCTCGCGCAGATCGTACAGGACCACCTGTGCATTACCGACCGGGAAGAACCACGCGTCGTCCTGGTGCTCGTGGTAGTGGAAAGCCTTGATGACTCCGGGATGCGTCTTGGACATCGAGGCCTGGCCAAAGCGTTCGAGTAAGCGGTCGCCGTCACGGAGGATCTCCCGGAAAAAGCCGCGGTCGTCCGGGTGGCGAACCAGGCGCTTCACTTTGACTCCTTCGATCAAGGCCTCGAACCTCCCTCGGTGAGCCCCGGGCCTTATACTGATAACTCAGCGTCGTCCCCGACAAACAGCCTGATGGACTGCCGGCCGTCCCCAGCCTTGCGGATCCTTACGTTTCTCCCCACCAGGCTGTCCTCGATTCGCCCCACGTCGCAGAGTTCACTGTCTTCCAACACTACGGAGTGCTCCAAGCTCACGTTGGACAGCCGCGTGCGGTCCCCCACAGCTGTGAAGGGTCCCACAAAGCACCCCTCGATCACGCAACACTCACCGATCACAGCTGGTCCCCGGATTGTACTTCGTACAATCCGGGCCCCCTTGCCTATCTGCACGCGTCCACTAATCTGGCTGGACGAATCCACCTCTCCCTCCACCGCGCGGCGGGCGTACTCGTCCAGAACCACGCGGTTGGCCTCAAGGATGTCATCCTTCTTCCCGGTATCAAGCCACCATCCCTGCAGCACGCGGGCCTCCACCCGCCCGCCCATGTTCATCAGTTCCTGGACAGCATCGGTGATTTCAAGTTCTCCCCGCCATGACGGCTTGATCCTGGAGATAGCATGGTGGACCACAGGCGAAAAGAGGTAGACGCCCACCAGGGCAAGGTTGCTCGGGGGGTCCTTCGGCTTCTCGATGAGCCGTACTACCCGCCTATCGCCGTCCAGGACGGCGACCCCGAACTGCCTGGGGTCAGGCACTTCCTTGAGCAGGATGACGGCTTCCCGGCTATCGCTCGCGAACTCGCTGACGAGGTCGGCCACGCCTCCCTGGATGAGGTTGTCGCCGAGGAACATCAGAAAGGCTGAGTCCCGGAGGAAATCACGGGCTGTCTGGACAGCGTGGGCCAGGCCGCCCGGGCGGTCCTGGAGTATGTATGTCACCCTGATGCCCCAGCGGGACCCGTCACCAACGGCGGCTTTGACGCTTTCCCCGGTCTCTGGACTGATGACGATGCCTACATCCTCAATTCCGGTGGCGGCGACTTGCTCCAGCACGAAGAACAGAATGGGCTTGTTGGCCACAGGCAACAGTTGCTTGGCCGTGGTGTGGGTCAACGGCCTCAGTCTGGTCCCCTTGCCCCCGGAGAGAACCAACGCCTTCACGATGCTCCCGCCCTTCTCGGTCGCTCTCCCTTGGCGAACTTGTGAGCGACGTCTGCTCCGGTCATGACCCAATATGTCCCTTCTCGCGCAGATAGTCGCCAAGGGCCTCCTGCCATGGTCTTCTGACATGGCTTGGCAGGCGACTGCTCAAGAGGGCGGAAAACCGAGGCCGCTTGGCCTTCTGCCTCAAGTCTGCTGCAGTGAGGGGCGCTACATGAATACCAAATCCGGCCTGTCTAAGGATCTCCTCCGCAAACTCCAACCAGGAACACGTCCCGTGGCCCGTCACATGGTACACCCCAGCAGGAAGGCGGCTCTCTATGATGTATTTGATGGCCACGGCCGCATCCCGTGTGTAAGTGGGGGACATATAAAGGTCGGCGACCACGGCAACTCTCTCGCCCGAGCGCGCTTTCCGGATCATGGTTTCGACGAAGTTGCCCCCCTTACCGCTCGCGCCTGCCACACCGAACAAGCTGGCTACCCGGACCACATAGTGGTTGGGCACGCAACGCGCATAGAACTCACCCGCAAGCTTCGTTACACCATAGGTGTTAATCGGCCGCGGCACATCTTCTTCCACGTACGGCGCTCCCTTTTCACCGTCAAAAACGAAATCGGTGCTGATGTATACATACGTGGCACCGGTGGCTTCGCATGCCTTCACAACATTCCGCGAGCCAAGCGCGTTGACAGTCCACGCTCGGTTGGGGTCATCCTCGCACGCATCCACCTGGTGGAAAGCGGCGGTGTTGATTACGACATCGGGCCGGATGCGGGTCAATACGGCAATGCAACTTGCCTCGTCGGTCACCTCTATGTCGTTGTGCATGAGCGGAATGCAGTCCAGGTCAGACATCACCCGAACTAGGTCGCTCCCCAACTGGCCCCCTGCCCCGATCACAGCAACCTTCATATGAGCACCCCGCCTATCTCCGTCTCACGCAGGAACAACTGCATCTCGAGCAAGTGCTTATACCACTGTAGCGTGATGGTCTTCATCCCGTCGGTAACGGCGCCCGTCCGCAGCGCCTCGTGGATCTCGCGGGCACCCTCGGATGGGGTGTACGACGGTTCAAACCCAAGCACTGAACGAACCTTCTTGAAGCTCACCCGGTAGCTCCGATGGTCTGGTAGCCCATACCATTCATACCGGAAGGGCACTCCCACCGCCTCCGCCACCGTCTGAGCTAACGGAAAGATCTGAAGGTTTTGCTCGTCCGCCCCCACGTTGAAGACCTGTCCACTTACGGCCGAAGGCTCCGCCTCTAGCGAAAGTAGGAACGCACGCACCGTGTCGCGCACGTGGACGAACGGACGCCATTGGGTCCCGTCGCGCAGGATCGGAATGGTCCCCTTCTTGAAGAGCCCCAAAACCATCCCATTGATTGCTAGATCAAACCTCATGCGGGGAGACAACCCGTATACCGTGGCCTGTCGGAGAACGACGACGGTGAAGTCGGAGTTTGCCAGCGGCAGAACGTGCTTCTCGGCCTCCAGGTTGGCCTTGGCGTACGTGGTCAACGGGTTCGGCGTGGAGGATTCGTCCAGGACCCCGTCCTGAAATCCGTATATGCTGCACGAGGACGCAAGGATGTACCGCCTGACCCCGTGCTCTTTCGCCAACCGCGCAATTCGGGCACGCCCTTCGAAGTTGATCTCCAGGGTCTTCTTCGGGTCAAGCTCACCCGTCGGATCGTTTGATAAGGCCGCGAGGTCCATGACCGCATCCACACTGTCGAAGACCTCGCCACCAACCCAACGAACATCGCCGCGCACCAGCTCCAGCCTGTCCGGGTACTCTCGCTCAAGGTGCGCGACAGCGTCCCGGCCAAAGAAAAAGCGATCCAGGCACCTGACACTGTGGCCGGCAGCCAGCAGGGTTTCGGTGAGCACCGCACCTATATAACCGGCCCCGCCCGTAACTAAGACTCTCATTCGACTAGCGCCCCCCGGTCATTTATGTGGGGGTCTGTTCCAGTCGAACGGCTGACCGGTAGCAGGATCAACGATCGCCGGATCGTTCCATGGCCGGCGCTCCTCGTCCGGGCTTTGGTAGTCGTATAGGCGGGTCGCGAAGTACACAGTGAGCGACGCCTCATTCCCGACCGCCTTGGTTCCGTGCCAGTAGAATCCCGGAATCCTCACCACCTGCGGCTTGTGGGCACTGGCGACAATCTCCACGAGGCCACCCTTGGTCGCAGAATCGGGCCGATCGTCATATGCACATATCTTGAGGGCACCTTTGACTACCAGGAAATAGTCAACCTGGCCTCTCATATGCCGATGCCAGGCGCGGATCATGCCAGGGTAGCTCATGGACAAGTTCGTCTGAACAACCGTGTCCCCCCCAAGAAAGTCGGTCCAGTCTTCGCGCAGCGCTTCCGCGAAGAAGCCCCGTTCGTCGGGCAGGACCTTCAAATCGTATGTCCTCACCCCGGGAAGCCCGTACTCCTTGGCTGCCATTTCGTCGCCTCCTTTTCGCCCCTTTTGTTACCGTGGGGACCGAAAGGAACTGCAAGCCCTTCCCTGGAGGCCATCAGGGGCAATGACCATCACACCAAGTCCCGGAGCACCCTTAGCATGTCGGCTGGGTCAGACGGAACGCTTCCGTTGAATGCCAACCGCCCAAGGGCTGCCAGGGAACAGTCAAGAGACGCGCGATCAACCGCATTCGCCCCTTCCACC
>JBFMCJ010000344.1 GCA_040754675.1 Bacillota bacterium | reverse complement strand
GGGCTCCACCACGCGCACCTTGCGCGCGGAGTCGCCGATGCTGTCCGCCTCTACGAGGTCTCCATCGGGAGTGGCGATGTACCGCGCGCGGCAGGCATTCTTCCAGGACCCGCCCGCGCGGATCTCTATGATCTCGCCCAGGCGCGCGCGGTGCGCGCCCGACACGGTCACCTCCTTCTTGCCCCAGGTTTTGCGGAGCTCTACGAACTCGCGTACGAACCGGCCCTCCGTGACCCGCAGGCGGGCCACGTACGGTACGCCCTTGCGGGAGTCGTTCGTGGCCTTAAACGAGAACTCGTAGTCCCGGTCCTGCTGCTCTGTCCGGCGCTTTTCGGCCAGCACTTCGCGTGCCGGGGCCGGCAGGATCTTCAGATCTGTCGGGTCCATGGCCTCCAGGGCCTGCCGGCGTCCCGCTACACCTCGCTCGTTATTGCGCGCTCCTTGCCGTGTCTTTCGCTCGACCTCCGGTGCGCCGACTACGGCAGCGCAACGCCAAGTCCCGGGCGTCCGGGACCATACTGACGTAGTTGGGGCGGGCCTTTCTTCAGCCCGCCCCAGCGCCGCATCTGTGTGCTTTCGGGCCTATCTGAGAAAGAACCGGAAGAACGCCTCGAGCAGCGCCACCATCACCAGGATCTGCCCTGCCCAGAACCCGAATATCTTCCAGGTGAGCCGAGATTCCAGGTCAGCCAGGCGCTTCTCAAGGCGAGCTTCAGTTTCGGCAACTCGTCGCTCAAACCGCTCTACCATCAACTCGGTCACGCTGTCTTTCGTGGCCCGGGTAGAGACGTTGATGAGATCGACAAGTTCCTTTGCCGCTTCTGCGCCCAGTTTTTCGCGCAAGGCCTCGGGGATGAGGACTACCGTCATTCCGTCCACCACCTGCACCTCCATTTCACCAAGCGGCTGGCTGGTAAACAACCAAGAAGTCCCGCTGGTGTTGCTGGGGTGTCAAACCACCTGCGGCCACAGCAAACCCTGCCCCAGTTTCAGGCACAGGGCTCCTCCCTCCCTGCGCCCGAAAGCCTCCAGGATGGCCCCCGCGGCGACGCGGGCCATCCCAATGACCAGCCCCAGGCCCGCCGTGGCCAGCGCGATGTAATCGTCGTCCCCGCCGACTTCTTTCGCCACGGAACCGCCGAGGCGCAGCTCCCCCAGAGGCTGCGCCCTGCCCATCCCCGGCCGCATGGGCCAGCCGCCCACGCGGATGACCCCGGCCTCCTTGCCCAGCATGGCGTCCACCACCATGATCGGGCAGGCGCCCGACGCCCGCAGGGCCTGCGCAGCCTCGGCCAAGTCTTTGTTGGTTACAGGCTTTTTCAGCGTGCCCACCACAGGCACGGCCAGCCCGTGCTCCTCGAGGATCGTCCCCACCAGAGGGCCGAAGCAGTCTCCCAGGTAGTGGTCGGTGCCCAAACACAAGACCGCGGGCTGCGCGGGCTGGTACGAGGCGAGTGCTTCCCGCAGGAGCCCCGCAATGGCGTTCGCCGCCCCGGGGGCGTCGTAGCGAACCTCCAGGGTGCGCAATCTCCTCCCTCCCGTTTCTCCTCTCAGTTTCTTCCGCTCTCAGTGGTGAGGCCAGTAACGCAGCCATTCCGGGACGGCCGCCGGCGCCTCTCAACCGCGGCCGTTCCCATTATCACGCCACGTCGCCATGTTTGGGGCAGAACACCGCCCAGTAGTCTTCGCCCCACCAGCCGCCGTAGACAAACTGCCACCTGAGTTTCCGCAGACACATCGGACAGCGCAGAGCATCCATTGCCCACTCCTCCAGCCTGTGCCAGCCGTTCTGGGGGACGGCAATGCGGTACCTGCGCGACTCATCTGGCCGCCTGAGGGTCATCCCTTTTCCTCTCTACCCGCACAGCTGCGACCCGTCGCGGACAGTACCGCCCAACTCCCGGTACATTTCCGGCGTAGCCTCAAACGAGGTCGTGTCCCCCAGGGCGTCCTCCAGGGCCTTCAGCTCCAGACACTTCTTGCCCGGGATGCCGGACACGTGCACCTGCACCGATCCGTCCGGCCGGCACACCACGGTGACCACAGCGCCGTCGCCCCGGCGGAGCACCACGTGGATCTCGCCGTCCGCGGCGCGTTCGAAGGCCTGGAAGCCCATTGCCAGCCCCTGTTGCCGCGCCTTCAGCGCTGCGTAGATCTGCAACAGCCGGCCACCTTTGGGGCCAATAGCTTTCTCGACGTGTCCCTGCCAAAAGTCGGCCTGCAACTCCCAGGTGCCGTCTTTGCGCCGCACGAACCCAACGTCGTAGGGTCCCGGCAGCTCGAACACGAGGTCCATCTTCTTCGTACCGCCGTACCAGCGGCACATCCCGTCCTTTTTCACCTTCAAGCCCAGTACCCTGGCAGCCTGGGCCAGAACCATGGGGTCCTTCATCTGCGTCCTGACGCCCGCGATGTGAGACACGGTTCCTCCCTCCTTACCCCAGCTGAAACATGCACCCCACCGCCCACGACCGCCCGAGCCACAGAACGAAGGCCCGGGCGCACTTCCACACAGCCACTGCCCTTTTCTCCCTCCTTCCCGCGCCGGCTACTCCGCGCGGCACCAGAACACCGGCCGGCCCGGCGGGCCCGGGCCGGCAGCCTACCCAAAAGCTGGGGGCCGGGCGGGAACCCCGGCCCCAGTCCTCCCGTCAGAACCACGAAGCGAATTCTGGATACTTGCCCGTCGCCAGCGCGCGTCTGACTATGGCCCGAGCTGTCTGGTAGTCAGCCATCGGGCCGCGGTGCCCGTGGCGATTTTGGATCGCCCGGCGTACCACGGACTTCGTGGGCTCTTTGACACCCCGGCTGCCCAGGTGCGATACCCACTCGCACCAGAACTCCTCGCCCCGAGCGCAGTGCCAGAGCAGGTTTGCGGCCGCCTCGGGCGTCAGGTAGCCCAGGCTCTCGCAGATGAGGTGCGAGCACAGCCTCGGGAACTGCGCCAGGATGGCTTCCAGGGGCTGGTCGTGCCGCACCTCCTCCGGGGATTCCCGCACGATTCGCCAGGTCAGCTTGCCGGGATCGCAGGCCGGGCACCTCTCGTCCTCCCAGGGCTCGAACCGGACCGGGGGCACCCGCGCCGAGTACCCGCAGGTGTCGCAACGGCACTCAAGCAGCTTGACCTTCACTTCCCCGCCCCCCTTCCGCACCGCGCCACGCCGGGCAGGCCGGAGACGCCGTTTTGCGCCGGAGAACCGGCCAGGGCCCCGGCCTGCGGTACCGCATCACAATCACCGCAAGCAGCAGCCAGATCACGCACCAGGCCAGGGTCTCGCGGTCGTGGCGGCGTTCCGCCCTGGGCAACCAGCACACCGGCAGGCCCCAGCACAACGCCACGCACCACCTGCCCCACGCCAGGCCGGCACCGTTTTCGCCGCGGTAAAAATACATACCCCTCCCCCTTTCATCCCACACCCAATCCGCGGAGCCACCCCACGTGGGACTACGCGCCCCCAAAAGTCCGCAGCGCAGCCGCCCTGTCGAGCGCATCCGCAATCGCCGGGAAACATGCCGCCTCCCCTTCCCGCCGGGCCCGCCCGCGCAGGCCCGCTGTCAACGGGTCCCGCCCGCGCCCATGCCTCTCAGGCTTCCGCCCCAGGTTGCCCCGGCAGCAGCCGGTCGGGCCACACGGCGTCCCGGCTGGCCTCCCGGGCGTGCTTGCCGTGGTACGGCACCGCCAGCTTGTCCAGGGTTGCCGGGTCATCCACGCAGACGACGTGCACGTCGTACCCCTCTCCGTCGTTGGCAAAGGTCTCGCAGGAGCCGCGGCCCCGGTTCAGAGCCGCGGTCACGGCCGCGCGGAGCTTCCTCAGAGCGCGCCTGTTTCCCACCAGGTACACGTCCTGGTGCCATAAAGCCTGGCCGTATACGTGCAAAACGTCCGGCCCCGCCGCAATGCGGTCGCCGCAGCCCACCGGGTCCGGAAGCGCTTCCTCGATCAGACCGGCCGCGACATCTCCAACGCGGTGCGGGCGGTTCTCCGCGAACGCTTTCATAGCCAGGTGGTTGTACACGGATTCTGGCAGCCGGAGGGCGATCACCCGGTGGCCGTCTCCCGCCGGGTGGGGTACTTCGAACCCCCGCTCCCGGGCAACCGCCAACCACGCCTCCTGGGCCTCCTCGACGGCTTTCAGGGCCTCCGCCGGCGTCGGGCCGTCGGAGGCGCATCCCGGCAAGTCCGGGATCTCGGCGAACCAGCCACCCCCTTCATCTTCAGGAAGCGGGTACAACACGACGGGATACATCAGCCCCAACCCTCAGTACCCCCTTTCCTCCGGGTCAAACCAGTCCAGCCTCCCCTGGGCCACCGCGGCCATGGTCCGGCCGATGGCCCGGGAAGAGACCTCGCCACGCCTGGCGAGCATGGCCAGGCCCCAGGCGAACTGCCTGAAGCGGTCGTCCCAGTCTGCCGGGCGGCGGCCCGGGCGCCTGAGCGCCCGGGCTTTGCCCCGCTCTGCCGCACCTGCCCG
>JBFMCJ010000343.1 GCA_040754675.1 Bacillota bacterium | reverse complement strand
TTGACGTCCTCCAGGGCAGCCTCCTTGGCGTCCACCAGCACCAGGGCATCATGGGAAACCGGGCAGCGCCGCAGGTCCTTCTGGGACCCGTCCAGGTACAGGGCTATTTGCTGCTCTTCCCCGTAC
Source organism: Bacillota bacterium (assembly GCA_040754675.1). Lineage (NCBI taxonomy): Bacteria > Bacillati > Bacillota > Bacillota bacterium. The sequence continues at coordinate 4,354 of JBFMCJ010000343.1, read as the reverse complement.
ACCACCTCGGCCACCGTGCCACGGACCTCATACTTCCCCAACTGCTTCTTGTACACGGCCGCCCGCTCAAGAAGCGCGGCAAGCTGGGCCCGCGTCAGCTTCTCCCTGGGCCGGAAGGTCCCATCGGGGAAGCCCTGCAGCAGGCCGCGCTCGACGGCAACCGCCAGGTATCCCAGCTTCTCGGGCGGGACGTCCTTCACATCCGTGAAGTCGACGCCCTCGCCGGCGCGCAGCTCCGCTTCAGCCTGCAGGCCCAGGGCCCTGACCAGCAATTCAGCAGCCCAGAGCCTGTCCGCAGCCTCGCCGGGCAGGAACCCGTCCTCTCCCTCCGGCAGCATGCCGGCATCATGAGCCGCAGCAAGGTACCCGCGCGCCCAGGCAGCCTTCCTCAGGACCTCCGCCGAGTCGCGGAACGGCAGGGCCGCCTGCGACATCGACTCCGCGACCTCCTCCAGGCCGGCGAACCGCACCAGGGCCGTCACCAGCTCCTCCCGCTTCAGGGAATCGTTGGGCCGGAACCGCCCGTCGGGGTCGCCCTTCAACAGCCCTCTCAGGCTCGCTGCGGCAAGGCACGCCTTCGCCCAGGGAGCCTGGTCCTCGTCAAGGAAGAACTTCTTCCCGCCGGCCAGGGTGGAGCCCGCCGCTCCTACCAGGAACACCAGGGCCAGAGTCAACACCGCGACCGCTTTCAACGGTCTCCCCACGCTACAATCCCTCCCTTTCGGCTATATGGTCACTGCCAGAGCAAACTCACAGCGCAACTTCCCGGCTCGCCACACCTCCCTCCGGCAGCCGACAGGCCGGGAACTCCCCCTTTCCCAGCAGCCGGGCCGCCACAGCGTTTTGCTCTAGGCCCCGCGGCCTTGCGCCTCCGGCTTTCGCTGGGTCTGCCCTTTCGCTATAACGATTCGCCGGAGCCACGCTTTTTGAGAGCGGCGAGGCGCTGCATCTGGCGCAAACCGGTCCGCCGTAGCCGCCGTGGCAGGCTCGCCGCGCTCGTTGCGGCCCCAAGTGAATACCTGGCCGTCGCCTGGTGAACCGCACCCCCGGGTCCATCGCCACAGCCTCGATGACAGCCCTCGCGGGTCCGGGCGCCACGGAAAAGGCCACGCCAGCGAGCACACCGCCAGGAATGCCCTGCCTCAGCGCATCCAGCAGATGCCTGAACCTCCTCTCGCCACCCAGGCCACCGCAGCCACCCCTCAGCGTGACAGCATCCCGGCCAGACAGGCCCCACCGAGAGCCGCGGCAACCGCAGCGCCGGTAAGCGCAAGCGGCGCCAGGCGACACCGCCGCGTTTCCACGACCTTCCCGCGATCCCTGGCTTCCCCAACCACCCGAAGGAGATCTACATGCGCCATCGCAAACCGCGCAAGCGCGCACAAGGCACCGGCCACCAGCGGAGCATTGCCACACACCCCCATCAAGAATCAGCGGCCCAGGACGTCAAGCCCGGGGCCGGTCTAAGCTCTGGCGCAACAACACGGCCTTGACCCCTCAAACCAGGCGGCCAAGCGCCAGCACCCCCGCACCGGACAAAACACCCCACTCTCCGCGACCCTCTGTTTGTTCCCGACACACCCTGAAAGCTCAAGCGTGTTGTCGGTCCCAGAGGATCCAAACTGCGGCGGAAAACAGCGCGGGGCCGGGGATAAACTCCCCGGCCCCGCACCCATCCCCGCCACCAGCGCAAGGTAGTGCCCATTGCCCGGTACCCCATGCGCGCGTGCACATTGCCCGGTGCGCCTTCAGGAAGTAGGGCCTTCCACAGCCGCTACCAGACCCCCCGGAAACAAGGCCCCCGGGAGAAGGCCGCGCCCTCAGCGGCAGGGAACAGGCAAACTACAGGTCGGCCTGCCAGTTCACGGCCTGGATCTCGGCGTCGAGCTCACGGCAGGCCTTCGCCACCTCATCGGCACGCTTCCTCAGGGCGGCCACGTCCACGGTCGGCACGTACTTGATCTCCTGGCGGCCCAGCCCGAACCGGTCGCGGGACGGCACGGCGGCCTCCGCCACCGCCGCCAGGAGGCCGTGCCACAGCCTCAGCACGTCCCTCTCCGCTATGGCCTCCGTCAGCGTGCGCCCATCGGACAGGCACGCCCGGGAATTCGCCCGGTTTATGGCCACCACCAGGTCCTTGAGTCGCCGGCACAGACCCTCGGCCTCGGAGAGCAGTTCTTCCGGGTCCTGGGCAGGCCGGTCGCCCTCCTGAACCTTGGCGTCGGCAACCAAGCGCTCCCTCAGCACCCCCAGGCGCTTCAGGAGGTCCTTGCGCTCAAGAAGAGCCTCAGCCAGCTTCAAGTTCACTCACCTCCGGCACAGCAACATCAGACGATACAGGGGCCTGGCAGGTTCCCGCTCCGCCGCACCCCGAACACCCCGCCAGCATGTCCAGAACTGCGTGGGCCAGCTCAGGTGTCGCGCGCGGGCACGGGCGACGTCATCCACGAATGCGCAGACAACCTCTCCGCTACCCCAGGCGATGATCTCGAGGTTGACCCGCTCTCCAGCAACGGGCCCGGGGACGTACTGGACCACGGTGTACCAGAACGGCACCTCAATCTCTCCTCGCATTCAGCCGGCAACCACGCCCGCTCCGCTCGTTGTAGGCCGCGGCGAACAAAGAGACCCCCGGCTTCAACTGCGTCCGTCCGGCCGCATCACCACCCAGCCCCGTTACCCACCACGATCATGAATGGCACCGCGTCCCCGGTTACCACAGCCCGTCCCAGGACACCGCGCGCAGTGCCGCGGGACAATTAGCCCCGCGGAGCAAAAACCAAACCCAACCAGGGCAAGCATCGGAACCGACGAAGCCCAGCCGATCACAAAAATCCACAGCGGCTTCGGAAGCCGCGGGAGAAAACGCAGCAACGGCTCAGCTTCGGGCACAAGCCACCACCTCGGTTCCACAGGTTCCGGATTCCCGGGACTGCGTAATGGCCTCTCCCGACACCACCCCGGACAGCAGCCCCCTTTCCAGGGGATGCCGCACCCGCGACGGCTCAAACCGCGCCACCAGAAGACCCGTATCGTGCCAGACAGGAGCATCCTCTCGCCTAACAAAGCACACCACCGAGATCCCGCCAACACCGGCCAGCCACCGCCACCCGCGCGGGCTGACAGGATCGGCAACCACCACCTGCATGACGCCCGGCACCAGCTTCATCAGAACCACACGGGCCAAACTGTCCTCCGAGTCGGCGGAACACACCCGAAAGTCCCGCAGCCACCACTCCCCGTCCTCGCCCCGTACCGGGATCGCACGGGCCTCCACATCCCGGGGGCAAACGGGCCGTGCTTCCCGCTTTTCCCCGTCCAGAGACGCGGCTTCAAGACCATCCCGGCAACGAACCAGAGCGATTTCGCCAACGGGCTTCTTGAACACCACGTACTCTTCAGCGTACCGCAGGGCCATTTCTCGCCCCTCGCAAACCAACACCACCCCTGCGTACCCCGTCACATGCAGCATGTCCCAGGCCAGATTCGGCCTACAACCGTACAACTCTTCAAGGGTCACGGGCTATCCTCCCCTTCTGGCGCTGAAGACAACGAGGCTTCGCCTCCAGTAGCGCGCGCCAGGCCGCGCGGCCACAACAGGGCCGCATGCACGCCCGCGGCAAGCGCGGCGTTCCCTCTCCGCCGAACAGCGCCCGCCTTGGCGCGCGCCATCGCTTTCAGCACTCCTTCACGCAGAAGCAGGGCGAGACGTGCCGCAGCCCCGCCTCGCCGGGAGACAGCACCATGTCCGCCGCCCCCAGGAACAGCACCCCGCCCGGGACCAGCGACCCGGCCAGGCGCGCCAGAATGGGCCGGCGGACCTCCGGCTGGAAGTAGATCAGAACATTGCGGCACACCACAAGGTGCATCCCCTCCGGGTAGGGGTCCGAGAGAAGGTCGTGCCCGCGGAACTCCACCCTCTCCTTCAGCCGGCCATCCAGCGCCCACAGGTCCCCCGCCGGCCGCACCCAGCGGCGGAAGTAGCGAATCGGCAGTTCATGCAGGTACTCGAACTCGTACACGGCCCGCCGCGCCACCTCCAGCGCCGCCTCGCTCAGGTCGGTCGCCAGCAAGCGGTAGCCGCTAGGCGGCCCAAGGTCCTCCAGCAGCATCGCCACCGAGTAGGCCTCCGCACCCAGGCTGCACCCGGCGCTCCAGGCGCGGAGTTGCCCTTCCCCGGCAAGCTCCGCCAGGCGGGGCAGGTGGCGGCTCTTCAGCTCGGCAAAGCGGTCGCTGTCGCGGAAGAACCGCGAGACCTTGGGGACGAACCAGTCCAGCAGCGCCCCGGGCTCCAGGCGGCCATCCCGGAGCATCCGCACCAGGCCGTCATAGCTCCCGGCGCGCACCCAGGCCA
>JBFMCJ010000342.1 GCA_040754675.1 Bacillota bacterium | reverse complement strand
GGGGTGGGGCCCAGAGGCTGGGGAGGGCGGACGGGCCGGACGGGACGAGCCGCCAGGAACGGTGGCTAGGATCCGGGAACTCTATCGCCAGGGCAAAAGCCACTGGACGATCGCCAAGCAGCTGAACGAGGAGGGCTGCCGGACCCGTCGGGGTGGGAAGTTCTACCACCAGACGGTGCGGCAGATCTTGGAGGATCGTCGTTACCGAGATTTGGCAGTCGACCGGAAGGTAAATACCCATACCCCGTAGGGTAGCCAAGCGAAGTCCGATCCCACGAAAAATCTCACGAACTACACGTACAAGGGGATCACTACAGACCACAAATTACCAAATGGAAGAGCGTGCCATCCGGCTGGGGCTTGTCACGACGAGGTTTGCCCGGATCGGGACGGGGAGCGGGGGAGCACCCCCCTTCCCATGCCGAACACGGAAGTGAAGACCTCCAGCGGGCTGGATACTGCGGCGGAAACGCCGTGGGAAAGGGCTTCGCCGCCGGGACAGCTGTAAGACCCTAACAGGTCACGGCCTCGATCCCACGGATCGATCTCACGAAGAGGTCGAGGGGTCGAGGCCGTGACGCTTTTGTGCTTCTGGGTGGCAAGGCGTGGACTTTGGCGTCGTTTCTGTGGTCGGCAAGGGACGGGAGTTCACGGGCTTTATTTGTCAACGTATGCCAGGTTCGAAGCGGCAGTTCCTGGAAGCACTGCACCGTGCGGCACGGAGTGCACCGTGGTGCCCTGCAACGGTCCGCGGTGCATGAAGGGTACCCCCTGAGGGGCACCCCTGATCCGCGACGCGGCGGGCTTTCTGTGTCGGATGCGCCAGGTCAGCTCACCCTGTCGGGCAGACCTTGGCCTCGGGGGCAGCCGTCCAGATGGTATACTGAACGTCGGGAGGGGAAGCCCGTGGCGACGCGGACGCTGTTGACCGCCGACGACCTGCTCCGGCTCCCCAAGGACGGCAAGCGCTACGAGCTCGTGAAAGGGGAGCTGGTGGAGATGGCTCCGCCCGGTTACGAGCATGGGGAGATCGCCGGTCGCATCGCCGCACTTCTCGGAAGCTTTGTGCTCCGCCAGGGGCTCGGCGGAGTACTGGTGGAGGCCGGTTTTCTTCTGGCCAAGAACCCCGATACCGTGCGCGCCCCAGACGTGGCCTTCATCGCCCGCGAACATCTGCCAAGCCCTCGGCCCAAAGGCTACCATACGGTGTCACCCGACGTGGCCATCGAGATCCTGTCGCCGAACGACACCTTCCGCGAAGTGCAAGAACGCATCGAAGCCTGGCTTTCGGCGGGGGCCAAAAGCGTGTGGCTCGTCGACCCGGACCGTCGCCGGGTCATGGTGTACGCCCACCCCCATCACCCGCAGGTCTTCGAAGCGGTCGACACCCTTTCCGACCCGGCCGTCCCGGGCTTTTCGGTGCAGGTGGCCGAGCTTTTCCCGGAAGCGTGAGGGAGGGCTTTTTGCCTGGCCTACCCCGAGGCGCTAGCGGCGGCGATCGGGACGGGGCGCCAACCGGTCCGTCCAGGCTGGCAGTACCAGCGGCACTCATGGGCACCGGTCCCTGGCTTCACCGGATCTGGCCAGGGAGGCGCATATGTCTGATACGCGCTCCGGCGTGTGGAAGGCGTTGGCACCGCGCAGCTCTTCGGCATGGTTGAGCCGGTTGAAAAGGCGTTCGTCCTCGATCGGTCAATGGAGTCGGTAGGCGTCGATTCGCAAGTCTACTGCGCGGTCGCCCTGTTGGTCACCGCCCGGACGTTGCCGAGGCAGCATGACCCCTGGGGGTTGCGAAGCTCACAGGCGCATTGACCAGCCTGGATGCCCGCTTCGATCTCTTCGACGATGCGGGCGTGATCGGGCGGCGCGGCCTGACGCAACGCACCCCGGGTGTGGCGAAAGCAGTAGCAGACGAACACGTCGTCGGCTTCCGGTTCTTTCTGGAAGACCCGTTCCCGCACCTCGTCCACGGTGAACTGCTCGTCGGCGTCTTCTGCGAAGTACACCACCGGGCAGGCAGGGGTCCGGCAAAACCGGTAGCGCTGCGCTCCCAACCGCCGCAGGCTGACGGCCAACATGGCCTTCACGGTGAGGCGCTCGACGTGTTTTCCTTTTGCACCGCAGCTCGGGCACCGCTCTCCCTCGCGGTTGGTGGGAGCCGGCACCACGGAGACTTTTTCGTTGGAATCTGGTAGCGTGCAGCATCCCGGCATCACACAACCTCCCCTCATGGCACCTGGCTGACCGTGTCCGCGGCCTGAGGCTTGTATGCCAGCGCGGCGGCCTCGTCGCAAATGCAGCGACCGGGGCGCGCTGGCGTCTCCCCCGCGTCTGGCGAATACGCCTGGCCGGTCGCGTACAGCGCTTCGAGCTGGCGCTTGAGCTGACAGAGGGCTTCGATCTGGCGGTCGATGTCGCGGATCTTCCGGCCCATGTGGCGGACGACATCGTCGCAGGGACGGCAGCCTCGATCCCACACCTCGAGGATCTGAGCCATGTCCCGAAGCGAAAAGCCGGGCATCCGGGAGGCGCGAATGAAGCGCAGGCGCTTCAGTTGCTCTGACGAGTAGATGCGGTATCCTGCGGGCGTCCGTCCCTCGGGACGAATCAGGCCCAGGTGCTCATAGAACTGCAGCGTCTTCGCGCCGACGCCAGCCCTGGTGGCGAGCTCACCGATTCGCACCTCCACCGCCTCCGCAGGGAGCGTACACCTTCTCCCAGGTGGAAGGTCAACGTCCGCTCCGCCGTGTGAGAGAGAGGGATGACAAGGGTGTCACCGGGGCGAAATGCTGCGGCGAAGTCAACCCAAGCGACCGGCGGGAGAAGGAGGAGGTTCCCGCCACCATGGTAAGTGCCTCCCGCGGTAGCTGTGAGAGTAAAGTAGCCGGTGTTGCAAGCGCCACGGGATGGGGCGACGGAGATAACAAGGCCCTCCGGGATAGAAGCCCTCACGGGAAATGAGGCGACCATGGCCTGGCAAGATCTGCTCGAAGTCAACCCCGCCGTCGTGAAAGGCAAGCCCGTCATTCGGGGAACCCGGGTTCCCGTGCATCTGGTCGTGGGGAAGCTGGCGAAGTCACCGCTTCTTATGCGGTCCCCGAGGGACCGGTAAGGGCCTGCCTGGCGCTTGCCGCCGAGATCCTCAGGGAGGAAGAGTTTCGTGCGCTTCCTCGTAGATGAGTCCGCGCCCCTGCGAATCACCCAGCAGCTTCATGCCGGCGGGATCGCCTCACTTGAGGGTGGTGATGGCGAAGCGGTATGCGAGTCAACCCCGGGCATGTTTTCGATCGGGCCATCCCGTCACGGGACGGACCGGTCGAGGGCGTCGCGTTCGTGTGTCCCCGGGTGACCAGGCCCTGCCTGGCAGGGGCTCGACCCGGACCGGGGAGGGCCGGAGCGCTGCCCGCTACCTGGTCGGCCTGCGCTGTAGGAAAGCCTTCGCCTGCTCCTCGGTCGGCACGTGCCCGACCGAGACGACCTCGCCGTCCACGACGACCGCCGGCGTGAACATCACCCGGTACCGCCGGATGACGGCCAGGTCGGTCACGTGCTGCACGTCCGCCGTCATGCCGAGCCCGGCCAGCGCCTTTCGTACGACCTGCTCGGTCGCCCTGCACTTCGGGCACCCGGAACCCAGAATCTCCACCCGCATGACCAAGTCCCGTTCCTTTCCGAATTGACCGCCGACAGTGGCAACTGCTGCCAATGCGTGCCCTCCCTAGAAAAGCCAGTTACCGGCCGCCCACGCCCAGGCCGTGGAGATGGCCACCGTGACCACGACGTAGACAGCCATCTTGCGCACCCCGAAGACTCGCCCGATGGTCAGCATGCTCGGCAAGCTCAGGCCCGGCCCCGCCAGCAGCAGCCCCAAGGCCGGTCCCTTTCCCATGCCGAGCTCCATCAGCTTCGCTACGAACGGCGCTTCGGTCATCGTGGCGAAATAACTCACCGCCCCGATGAGGGTCGCCGCGAACGAGGCCCCCAACCCCGATCCGCCGAGCCAGCGCTGCACCCATTCGGGCGGCAGCAGTTCGGAGACGACGCCGAGGACGAACACCCCGACGAGCAGCACGGGAACGATGAGCCTCACGAACCACCACGTCTCGCGCAGCCACGCTGTGCGCCGCTCTGCGCCCAGGCGCCACCACGCCCAGGCGAACGCAGCGCCCATCGTCACGGCCCAGACTCCCAACTTCGCGACATACGGCCCCGACTGCACCAGGTAGTTGGGGGCGAGGAGGCTGATGGCCAGCAGCAGCGTCAGGATCACCGCATCGCGGTCCGTGATGGCGGGGATCACCCGGCTCGCCGGTCGCCCCGGCGCTGCCGAGACGGGCCGGTCTCCCGCACCCGCCGCAGTCTCCTGTGAGGTTGCGCTGGAGGCGGGCGCTGCCTCTGCTACGGCTCCTCCGCTTGCCGCTTCCGACCGCCAGAAGGCCCAGGTCATGACGAAGCCCACGACCAACGCGGTCGAGAGCGCC
>JBFMCJ010000341.1 GCA_040754675.1 Bacillota bacterium | reverse complement strand
ATACTGAGCGTCGGCTTAGGGAAATCGAGCACGAAATTGAGATCTACCGGCGCGAGGGGCTGGTGGAAAAGCTTAGAGAGGCAATCCTTCTGTCCCAGGATGAAGAGCGCTTGAAAAGGATGAAAAGCAGTGTTGAGCAAGCCTTCAGCCTATGGAGTGCTTCAAAAGAAAGGCTGCAGAGCCAGCTAATGCAAGGCTTGATACTTGCTGGGCAGGCTGAAAGTGTGAATAAGGCCATCCTGCAGAAGGCGGCTGACGAAATAACCGGTCTGCGTGACCGATTGATGGGCCTTGTTTCAGAAGGAGAAGAGCACTTCCGCACGGCCATCTCGGCCCTTTCCGCTCTCGCAGTCCGATGGGGTCAGGAGCGGCAAACCGTCGACGAGGTCATCGAGCGCGTCAAGCAGGAGTTGGGGGTACACCGTCTGGATCCGGAACGCCTAGATGAACTGGTACGGGAGCAGACGCGGCTTAGGGGCCGCCTTCAAGAAGTGGAGGCGTTTGAACGTGACAAGGAAGCGAAGCTGCGCATTAGGAGGGGCCTTCTCAGGCAGTATCGGGACATTCGCCATGACATATTCGAGCTTCGGCGGAGTGAAGCGGAAGAGATAACCAAGAAGATCGGAGGCTCCGTCAAGGTTCGCGTGGACTACAAGGGCCAGACAGAAGCCTTTGTGGACCGACTGGTCTCATTCTTCCAGGGTTCTGGCGTTGATCGTAAGACGCTTGAGGGTATTTGTCACCGAGAGGGACGGAATGTAGATGGTCAGGCGATTGCGGAGGCAGCCGAGAAGGGTGCCGCGGAACTCGAAAAGCAATTTGGCCTGACGCCGGCAAGGGCTAATCAAGTGGCCAGTTGGCTCAACGCGCAACCCGAACGCCTTTTCGAACTACAGTTATTGTCTCCTGACGACCGCGTGGACATCCTGATGACTGTGGACGGTTCCGACCTCCCCCTGGAATGGCTTTCGGGAGGGCAACGCGCCACAGCCATGCTGCTGTTGATTCTAGCACAAGCAGATCGGCTCCTGATAATCGACCAACCGGAGGATGATCTGGACAACCGGTTCATATACGAGGATATAGTTAAAATCCTGAGGGGCGCCAAGGCAAAGCGTCAGATTGTAGTTGCGACCCACAACCCCAACATCCCGGTTCTTGGCGATGCAGAACTCATCGTCGCTATGGACGTGCGCGAGGGAAAGGCTGGTATCTTAGCACAGGGAGCCGTAGATCTCCTCGAAGTCAGGGATGCTGTGAAGCGAATTATGGAAGGTGGCGAGGACGCGTTCAGGCGGCGAGCCGAGAAGTACGGTTGGTATATTGAGGACAGACCAACATGAGACCTAGACCCATGCCGTCGGCACTAGGTGCCTCAAGGTGAACGGCAACAGCGTGATCGGCTTGTGTCGTTGATGCGGTGATCGGTGTAAGACCATACCTGGTTTCGTTACGGTAAGGTTCGCTCGTGTGGGTTCCCTGTGACCCTCTAGAAGGGTTTGCCCACATCGGTCAATTGTCCGGCCAGGCTGACGATGGATCGGGCGCGCGGATGGTGGGCAGGCTCCTCACAAGCGCGTGGCCTCGCCCGTGCCGCCACCTCGGGATGGCGCGCGACGGCTATCGACCTTCCCTGTGCATGGAGGTGGCGGTAGGCCCCGCCCACGCCGAAGAGGTCGCCTCGGAGGGCAGCGTGCTTCGGACCCGGTCGGACGCGAGGCAAACGGTTGGTAGCCCCACGCCGCCGGAATGACTGTGGTAGCGCTCCGCTCCTGGGGTACGCAGGCCGGGGAAGAGGGGGTTTGAGCGAATTGTGTTGAGTGAAGGCGGAGGCAAATCCTGGTACGCATGTCAATAGTGGTCTTTCGGCCCTGGGGAGGTGATGAGCGTGGATGTGTGGGTTGCCCGGGCCGAACTGATTGGTTGTGCGATGGCGGACCAAGCAGTTACTGTGCCAGGGAGAGACGTGCATCCTGCACTCAGGACGATTAAGCTCATGCCGGGGCAAGAGAACTCTGACCGTTGTGAACTCGTATGTGAGGTAGAACATATGGGGGACGCCAGCTTTGACGTTCGCAAAGAAATCTGGGCGTTGGCTTCAGACTGCATCGAGAGGGTGGCCGCTCGGCTTAGCGTGGCGATGTGGGAACCGTTGCAGGTGCGGCTGAAGGACGTGGCTCTGAGGAACCCGAGAACGTCAGGTATTTCGCAGTCCCTCACATATGCGCCCGAGTCAGGCCAGATCATCCGACCCCCGGCGCGCGTCGCTACCGACGCCCTGTCGGGTCAGATCGAGGGTTCCGTGCTGCGCGCTTTAGTGTGGACTCGCAAGGCGCTGGCGGATGAGCACCCCTACGACAAGTTCCTGGGCTTGGTAATAGCATGTACGATAATCGCTACCCACCACTTTAGAGATGGTGCCCCCGTGCGCGAGACGGAGTGTCCCCGTTGTGGTGCGAAACGGGTGCTTAAGCCGAGCGAGCGTGAGTATCTTGCGAGCATGTGCATAGCGCTCGGCGAGGATCCAAACCTAGCAGGACAGATCTGGCCTCTTCGCTCTGCCCTCGTGCACGGTGGGGTGGGACACCAGGCAAAGACGCGCTTTGAAGTCAGGGATCTGGTAAGCCGAGTGGAACATCTGCTGCAGAAAGCCGTTGAGAGAGTGACTGGCGGCAAGCTTAGTTTTCCATCTGTTCCGCGGGGCGAACTCCAATTCATTGATTATCAGGTGGAGGGCGGGTCTCATCGGGGCCCATAGTGGGGGGATCGGTTACGAGGGTTGAGGTTAACCTCATGTCAAGACCGCAAGGCCGGCTGTTGCCCGTCAGCCAAGGTGGGGTTGCTCCTTACTGGAAGGGGTCGCGGTCGACCGGTCTCATTAGGTAGCGCCCCCGCCCGACTTCACTCGCTAGTTCCACACTACTTGGCTGCCGATCGCTGCCACGATGCACTTGGGGGCGAAGATAGAGGACCCGTCGAGGCGTTAGTAGCGAGAACTTGCGTCGGTTATGGGACCAATGTGATTAAGCTCCTACCCTGGAGGAGGGAATACACCGTGCCAGGAGGTTGGGTGAGCGCGTTTTCAGCCTTGCTCGGGGCACTCTTCGGGGCGGCAGCAACGGGCTATGCTTGGTACCTTTTTGGATTGAAGACCCAGTTTGCAATGGAGAGGCGGCGAATCTACCTTGATTTCGTGCGTTCCCTCCGGGGTCTCCTAGAACATGGATCGGTCGAATTGCGGGGGCACGTGGTGGATCTGCAGAGGGAGCTCGTTTTGTACGGATCAGACGTGGTAGTGAAGGAAACCGAGGCGCTCTTTCGCCTGATTGAAGAACGGGACGACCGACGAGACGAGCGGGCGCTGCGTGTTCTTGCAGCCATGAGAAGGGATTTGCACCCTCGTACGGCTTTGACTTATCGTGATATTCGGCTATGGGCCCTGGGGCTTCCCCACCAAGGCCATGGCACCAGGTAAAGAACTCCCCCTTTTGTTTCTGGGGTGATTCATTCTTCGTTAGCGTATCCCGGCGCATCCGGTCCCGATGGAATCAAGTTAGCGCTGAGGGGGGGCCGTTAAGGGTGTTCCCGTGCGTCGCATAATCAACACTTGGTTGGTTGTGTTCATGTGCCCTTCACCTTCCACCGTGGCTGGCCGCTCCTCGTTGTGGGCGAAGCCGCCCGCTAGGTGAGGACCACTACCGGCGGCAGTGTGTACTACGGTTTGCTGGCAGCCGAGATTGTTGCGGAGTTGTTGACCCCCGCTCTGGCGGAGGACGACCTGTCTGCGGAGTCGCTGGCGGAATACGACCGCCGGTGCAGGTCCCTGCTCGGGCGGGAGATCGAGGTGGGTGTGCGCTTCCGGCAGCTTGCCCGGCCGGTAGACGACGGTACCCTTGCCTTCCTCATCGACCTCGCCAGCCGCGACGGTGTCAGGCGCGCCATCCAGTCCCACCGCCTCTTCGACTGGCACTCCCCCTGCTTTCCGCCCTCCTCGACGGCCCCCTCTCCCTCCTCCGCACCCTCCGACTCCAGATCTCATTGCGGTTTCCCGTCCGTCCCTTGTGACCCTGGGTTGGCGGCCCTGCTACTCGACGTGGCCGTCGGGTGCGGCTGATGGCGGACATCTGGACCCCCCGTGGCTGTAACAACCCCGGGTAGGCGCAGTTCGGCCGGGTAGGCTGCTACCGATCGGGTTGAGGCAGCACTGTCTGGCGACCCGACATGTACGTCGGGGCGCCCCACGTACCGAGAAACGTGAGGCAGGGGTCACGATGGGTGAGCCGTTTCCCGGCAGCGTGGTCACGGCTGCATTAACGCCGGAAGGGGGCAAGTGCGAGTGGGCCCGCGCCATGCCCGGGCGCACAGGCCGGCACCCTCAAGAGATCGTTTCGAACTATCGGGGTCCTGGCGCCCGCGGCGCGCGGGAGGCGCTCCATTGCGGCGCTCGGGGGCGTTCCGTGGTCAGCGGCTGCGAGATCTTCTGCCATA
>JBFMCJ010000340.1 GCA_040754675.1 Bacillota bacterium | reverse complement strand
CTAGAAGTGCACCCAGCCCCGCGGCGCCAGTTCCGCTTCGCGGCCGTCGGCGAAAACCAGGCGCCGACCCTGCGATGCCCGCACCACCTCGCCGATGACGGCCACCGGCGTGCCCGTCGCCTGCTGCACGGCGGCCACAATGCCCTCGACGCGTTCCGGGCGGGCCGTGAAGAGCAGTTCGTAGTCCTCGCCGCCCCCGAGCCCCCATTCCAGCGGGTCCCGAGCCGCCGCCTGCGCGACCCGCCTCGTCGCCTCGTCGATGGGAACGGCCTCCGCCCGGATCCGCACGCCCACCCCGCTTGCGTCGCAGATGTGCGCAAGATCCCGCGCAAGACCGTCGCTCACGTCGATCATGGCCGTAGCGCCGCCCGCCGCCACGATGGCCTGGGACTCGGGCAGCCTCGGGGTCGGCGTGAGGTGCGCGTCCAGCACGCTTCGCCGGAAAGGTTCGGGTACGTCCAGCGCCGGGTTCAGCACCAGGGCCAGCCCCGCTGCCGAAGCACCCACCCGGCCGGTCACCAGCACCCGATCCCCGGGCCGGGCACCGCCTCGCCGCAGCACGTGCTCGGGGGCTGCCTCGCCCAGCAGCGTCAGGTCGATCTGCAGGCACCGCGAACCGCTGACGTTGCCCCCGACCACGTCGGCGCCGTACCGCCCTGCCTCATCCGAAAGCCCGTCGTAGAGCGCCTCCAGGAAAGCGACGTCCGTGTCGGACGGAAGCAACAGCGAAACCAGGAAGTGCGTGGGCCGCCCTCCTACGGCCGCTATGTCGCTCAGGTTGACCGCCGCACACCGCCGCCCCAGGCGGTACGGGTCCACCTTCTCCGGGAGGAAGTGGATGCCGGCGACCTGCACATCGCATGTGGCCAGGATGCAGCGGTCCTCCCCGACCCGCAACACCGCCACGTCATCGCCGATCCCCACCAGCACGTCGGGGTTTGGCGGCTTCAGGCGCCTCGCCAGCCTGTCGATGAGGTCGAACTCGCCGACCTCTGACACCTTAAGCCCTGCCATACGGCCGTCCTTCCTGGCCGGCCAGAACCTCGATCTGCGCGCCCCGCTCCAGTTCCTCCGGCGTCATGTTGTACAGGGCGTCGAACAGCGCGACCTTGAACGACCCCGGCCCCCGGGCCTCTCGGGCCGCCACCTCGGCCGCCAGCCCGAAACAGGCAAGCCCCGCCGCCGCCGCCACCAGGTAGTCCGGCTCCACGGCGGCAAACGCCGCCACCATGGTGGTCGCCATGCAGCCCGTGCCTGTGAGGGTGATGAGCCACCGGTGGCCGTTGTCGACCCCAAGCGTTCGCGTCCCGTCCGAGATGATGTCCCGCTTGCCCGTGATGGCCACCACAGCGCCCCAGGCCCGGCTGGCTCCTTGCGCGAGCGCCCCGGGATCCTCAACGCCCCCCACGCTCTCCACACCCTTCACCACGCCGCCCGTCCCGAAAAGGGACCCGACCTCCCCGGAGTTGCCCCGGACGACCGCAGCACGGACGTCCCGCAGCAGGCTGCGGGCCGTTTCGGTGCGGTACGGCGTGGCCCCGGCTCCTACCGGGTCGAGCACCACCGGGATGCCGCGCTCGTTGGCGCGCCGCCCGGCGATCCGCATCGCCTCCACCCAGTTGGGCTCAAGCGTTCCGATGTTGATGACCAGCGCCCCCGCCATGCCGACCATGTCGGCGACCTCTTCCCGGGCGTGGGCCATCACCGGAAGGGCGCCCACGTGAAGCGTCACGTTGGCGGTGTCGTTCATGACCACCAGGTTGGTGATGTGGTGAACCAGCGGACGCTGCGAACGGATCTTCCTCAGGGCCTCCGCGGCCCGGCTGCGAACCTCCTGCCTGGGGTCCATGGCCTACCTCTCCTCTCTGGGCTCTTACCGTCGGGGCCCGCCGGCCTACCCGGCCGGCCTGCTGCGCTCACCGTCCACGATCCGGCGAAGCTCCCGCGCCGCCGCCTCCACGTCCTCCGCCGCCACCACGGCGGACACCACGGCGATGCCGGCCACCCCACAGCCCATCACGCCGGCCGCGTTGGCGGCATTGATGCCCCCGATGGCGACGACGGGTATGCGAACGGCCCGTGCGAGGCGCCTGAGCCCCTCGAGGCCCAGCGGCATCCCGGCGTCGCGCTTGGTCGCCGTGGCAAAGACGGCGCTGCACCCAATGTAGTCGGCACCGTCGTCCTGCGCCCGACGCGCCTGTTCCTCGTTTGCCGCCGTCACCCCGAGGATGCGGTCGGGCCCGATGAGGCGGCGGGCCAGGGCTGCGGGCATGTCGTCCTGCCCCACGTGGACGCCGTCTGCGTCGACCGCCAGCGCCACGTCAATCCGGTCATTGACGATGAACGTGACGCCAGCATCCCGCGTCAGCGCCCGCAGGGCCTGCGCCAGTTCGAGGAACGCTCGCGTGCTGGCCTCCTTCTCCCGCAGCTGAACGGCCGTCGCCCCGCCCGCTATCGCGGCCCGAACCACGGCCTCCAGAGGGCGCCCGCGCGCCAGGGGCCGGTCCGTCACCACGTAAAGGGAGGGGTCGAACCGCCTGCGGCTCACGCCCGATCGCCCCTTTCAAAAGACCGAAGGCCGCCCGCCCGGGCGGCCCCCCTCGTCAGCATCGGCGAGTCCCTACGCCGGCATTACCCGGGTCAGGTTCGACGGGTCGAGGGCAGGCACGGCCCTCCTCTCAGCCCGGCTCGACCGGGCTCCCCGCTCGGTATACCGTTCACTACGCCACGACCGGCCACCATTCCTCTTCACGTGGCTGCTGGGCCAGGCCGGCGGCGAGGTTGAGGATCACCCGGATCCAGGCAGACGAGCCTTCGGCCAGGGCAATGGCAGCGGCCGGGTCGCCCCGAAGGACGACGGCTTCGCCCTGCCGGTCCTGACCGGGTTTCTCCTCACCGGCATGGGTGATATTATCACACTCGTTCAAACATGATGACCAAGACCGGCAGAGAAAGATCGGCGAGCGCGGCGAGCCACCACCTCCGGCTGCTGCGCCAGTCAGGTGCTGTGACCTACCGTAAGGCCGGCCGAATGGCCTGTTACGGCCTGGCCGGCGAGCGTATCCGGCGGTCGCTGGCGGAGGCGCCCGGGAATGCCTGAATTGCGTTTTAGCCCCACCGCGCAGCTGCCCGAGACCCACGCTGCCCGCGGCGCTCAAGCTGTGGGCCACGCCCGTGAAGGCGGCGACGAGGGGTTCGAGGGCCCCTGGTACGCTTACCCGGCGATGAGCAACGCGGGCGCCGCAGCGCTGATACTGGCCGTGGCGTGGGGGCTCAAACGCCTGCAGAGCCCTTCCTGGCTTTCTGCGCTCCTGTACCTCGCCGGCATCCTCGTTGGCGCCCGCTACTGGGCCCGGGAGGGCTGGGAGGTGTTGCGCAAAGAGCGCGTCATCGGGATCGAGGCCCTCATGGGGTTCGCGGCGCTTGGGGCCGTTTTGCTGGGCCAATGGGAAGAAGCCGGCCTCCTGGCGGTCATCTACGCCACTGCCGAAGCCCTTGAGGAGTACACGTACGCACGCACCCGCACCGCCATCCGGGCCCTGCTGAACCTGGCACCGCCCACGGCACACCGGCTGGCGGGCGGTCAAGAAGAGGTGGTGGCCGCAGCCGACCTGACGCCCGGCGATCTCATCGTGATCCGGCCGGGCGAGCGGGTGCCCACCGACGCCGTCATCCTCAAAGGCCGCTCGAGCCTCGACGAGTCGGCCGTAACGGGAGAGTCCATGCCCGTTGACAAGGGGCCGGGGTCGAAGCTGTTCGCGGGCACCATCAACACCACGGGAGCGCTCGCTGCCAGGGTCATCGCTGACTACGAGAGCAACACCCTCTCCCGCATGATCCACCTGGTACAGGAGGCACAGGAGGTCAAATCCCACTCGCAGCGGTGGATCGACCGGTTCGGGCGCCGTTACAGTCCCGGGGTGCTGGCGGCGGCTGCTTTTCTGCTCGTCGTTTGTCCGCTGTTTGACGGCCACGTTGCCACCTGGGCCCACAGAGCCGTGGTGCTGCTCGTCGCGGCCGCGCCGTGCGCGCTGGTGATGTCGACGCCGGTAGCCACCGCCGCCGCCATCGCCCGTGCGGGACGCGAGGGCGTTCTCATCAAAGGCGGCGTCCACCTGGAACGGTTGAACCGCATCCGCGTGGTCGCCTTCGACAAGACGGGCACCCTGACGCAAGGCCGGGCACGGGTGACCGACGTCATCCCGTTGGGTGGCGCGACGGAGCGTGAAGTGCTGCAGCTGGCGGCAGGGGTGGAACGGTGGAGCGAGCACCCCATCGCCCGAGCCCTGCTGGAGCGGGCCTCGGACAGCGGGCTCCAGGTGCCCGATACCACCGGCTTCCAGGCCCTGGTGGGGGCCGGCGCCCGGGCACTTTTCAAGGGCGAGGAGCTCCTGGTGGGAACGGCGGGGCTCCTCGAACAGCACGGGGTTTGCCTCGAGTCCGGCCTCAACGGCCAGATCGAACGCCTGGAGCGCGAGGGAAAAACCGTGATCGTGGTCGGCC
>JBFMCJ010000339.1 GCA_040754675.1 Bacillota bacterium | reverse complement strand
TAGTCGACCGTGGTTCGGAGCGGTGGTGTGAACGATTTGCGGCCAGCCTACTCTTGCCCGCCGACACTCTCCTGAAGGACCTCAGAGAGTTGGGGTGGTCGGGTGCCAAGATCAGCCATATGGATAAGGTGGGTTACCTTGCTAGGCGTTACAAGGTTAGCCTTAGGGCCACGGCCTTGCGGCTCATTGATCTTGGCGTATCGGATCCGAGCTTGTATGAGACGGTAGATCGGCTCGCACAAACCGATCTGCGGGTGGGAAGACCGGGTGGTCGGGGCCTTCCGCAGCACAAGCTGAGAATCAAGGAGTTGGGCACACAGCTCCCCAGCTTGCTGCTGGAGGCTATGCATGAAGGCTTTGTCCAACTGTACGACGTGCTTTCGTACATGAACGTCTCTACCGCGTCATTGGCCCAACTCAGGGAGATCCTCCGGTGACATGGGCAAGGTCGCTGGACCTGCCCGTGGTCGCCGTCCTGGACACCTCGGCGGTTGTTGAACTCAAAACCCTGCCGCCCGCGGTGCAGATGCGGCTGTATGGGGACCTATCGACACTTCGTGCACGTGGCTGTGTCACTTATCCCAAAAAGGTCACCGACGAACTCAGTTTGTGGGCAGCAAGAGATGCTCCATACTCATGGGCTCGGTCCCACCGAGTCTCTGACCCCAGCTTTGAAGACGTCCGTCGGGTAATGGCGGTCGTGGGTGACGTCGTGGATACCCAGAAGGATCACGAGGATGCGGACCCATACGTCCTCGCGTTAGCGGTGGCGTTGCAGCGCGAACACGGGGCGAATGGGGTCGTGGTTGTGTCGGAAGACGTAAGGGATAGGCCGACACGCATCTCGATCGCCACGGCGTGCCGAAGGCTAGGACTTCGGCATCTTCGCCTGAGGGAGTTCCTTGCAGAATTCGGCCTCTACCCGTAGAGGGGGCACTGCCCCGGGGGTCTAAGTGGTCTTGGGCAGACCACACTGGAGACTGCGAGATCACGGTATTATCGGGGGACGGAGGGGGATTCCTTGAACGCCGTGCTATTCCTGGGGGCAGGGGCGTCCGCAGCCGATGGAGCACCTTTGATGTGTGACTACCTCAAGGAGATCGAGCGTTGCTTCGGGGATCGTCCGGAGTGGCAACGCCTGCTTCGTGCCTTGAGTGGATACCCTCGTACGACTCAGGGTGAGTTTCCCCCGTTCAACGAACTCTTGACATGGCTCGATGAGATGGTCGCTGCGCGTCAGTCGATCTGCGGGCTCAGAGCGGAACAGGTTCGGTTCGAGTTGCTTCGCCTTTTTCTAGGCTGCCTTACTAAGTGGGAAAGGTGTCGGCGTCGCTTCACCTGGGACCGTCACGCTGACGCGATCGATTCTGATGCGGGCACCGCGCCTTGGGTCGGGCAAGTGGCAGACGAACCTGACAGATGGCCGCTCACGTACAATTGTGCTGACATCGCGCCAAGCAGGCACGAGCCGCCTTCACCTGCCTACGGCCCCCTGACCTACCTCGGGGTCTATGAGAACGCCACGGGCCGAGGCTGTGATACGATGCACGTCCCGCAGTACATGAGGGCCCGAGAACAGACCCCTTCACAGCCACGAAACCAGGCTAACAACACCCTGGCTCGGCTGGCGATAAGGCGGCGAGCATCGGTAATCTCGACGAACTATGATTTGATATTTGACCAGGCGCTGGAGGACTGTGGCATAATGCCCGACTACTGCGTTGACCCGTCAAGGTCGCAGCGGGGTTTACGGCTGCTCAAAATCCATGGCTCGGTGAACTGGCTCGTGTGTCTGGATTGCGGCTGCGTGGGCGTATGGCCCGACTCGTATCCGACGCAGTCGCTATTCGCCGGGCAACGTGTGGAGCACTCTTGCCCCCGGTGCGGGCAGGCTAATTGGGCTGACATGCTGGTTACTCCGTCCCGTCGTCGCAGCCAACCACACTTCTCCTTGAAGCAAATATGGAAAGCTGCGCGCGACGAACTGAGCCGGGCAACCCTCGTTGTCTTCATAGGGTATTCCCTCCCAGACGAGGACGAAGACGTACGTAACTTGCTCAGGGAAGGCATCGGGGCTCACGCCGAGGTTCTCGTGGTGGACCCCAGCGTGAGCACCGTTGCGCGGTACCGGCAGTTCTTTGAAGGCGGGCGGGTCGAAAGCATTCTCCAGCCGCTATCCCCGTCACTGTGGGAGCAACCGGAAGTTGCGCTACTCCTCGACAGATTATGGCCAATCCCTGCTGCGGGGGACGCTGGCTATTACTTTGCAACTTAGGTGTGCATGTACGATGGCGGCGATGAGGAGCAGGGGTGGACGCAGTCAAAAGTTGAGCCCCGCGCAGTCTCCGCGGCAGAGCCGCGTCGCCTGGCACCGGGACCCTTGAACTGTTGGATGTTTAAGGGGTGTCGGAATGAAATTCAAGTATGTTGTATCCGTGGGCGCTGCGATCCTGGCGATCTTGCACACCATCTGGCCGAAGCTAAACATTGACCTGGTTACCGTGACTCTGCTTGTATTGGCCCTAGTACCCTGGTTAGCACCGATGATTAGGTCGATCGAGCTACCTGGTGGGGTAAAGGTCCAGTTCAACGAACTTGAGTCAATGCGCGAGAAGGCTGGCAAGGCAGGTCTGTTGCAAACGCGCGTCGACCCCCTTCGGGAGTACTCGTTCCAGCTTGTGGCCGATGAAGACCCGAGGCTGGCGTTGGCGGGCTTGCGTATCGAGCTTGAGCAACGTCTCTCGGATATTGCCGAGCGGAAGAACTTAAGGCCACGACATGGTGGCGTGGGTATCTTAGTACGTACGCTTCACCAAGCCGGAGTGCTGTCCCATGAACAGACTAGTGCACTTAACGATATGATAGGGTTGTTGAACAGGGCGGTTCATGGGGCCCAGGTCGATCCACGCGCCGCCGAATGGGCATTAGACATAGGGCCCAAATTGCTGGCAACGCTTGAGCAATTGCGTGGTTAAGGGGGGCACTGCGGTCTGCTGGCTGCGGAGGTTGTTGTCGATGTGTTGACCCACGCTCTGGCGGAGGACAACCTGCCTGCGCAGTCCTTGGCCGAGCATGATCGCCGGTGGAGGTCCCTGCTCGTGTGCGTGAGATCGAGGTGGGCGTGCGCCTCCGTCAGCTTGCCCGGCGGGTGGACGACGGCACGCTGGCCTTCCTCATTGACCTCGCCAACCGCGACGGCATCAGGCGCGCCATCCAGTCCCACCTCCTCTTGGACTGGGACGCGCCCCTGCTCTCCGCCCCCTCGACGGCTCCCTCTCCCTCCTCCGCCCCCTCCGACTCCAGGTCTCATCGCGGTTTCCCGTCCGTCCCTTGTGACCCTGCGTTCGCGGCCCTGCTACTCGACGTGGCTTTCGGGTGCGGCTGATGGCGGACATCTGGACCCCCCATGGCTGTGACAACCCCGGGTAGGCGCAGTTCGGCCGGGTAGGCTGCTACCAATAGGGTTGAGGCAGCACTGTCTGGCGACCCGACGTGTACGTCGGGGCGCCCCACGTACCGAGAAACGTGAGGCAGGGGTCACGATGGGGGAGCCGTTTCCCGGCAGCGTGGTCGCGGCCGCATTAACGCCGGAAGGGGGCAAGTGCGAGTGGGCCCGCGCCATGCCCGGGCGCACAGGCCGGCACCCTCAAGAGATCGTTTCGAACTATCGGGGTCCTGGCGCCCGCGGCGCGTGGGAGGCGCTCCATTGCGGCGCTCGGGGGCGTTCCGTGGTCAGCGGCTGCGAGATCTTCTGCCATACCTACCATGAGCCGTCTGCCTCTGCGGTGGCTGATGGGAATTGCTGGGGGTGGTCGTTAAGGCCCACCCCCAGTTCGTTCGTCCGGCTAGCCTGCGAGTCGCCGGCGGTATAGAGGTCCGTTTGATCCCGAGGGTGCTTGATCGGGCCGGGGAGTAGTCTCGATACCGAGAAGGCAGAGACGCCGGGGGCGTCCTCGAGCATCCGAGGGGAGGGGGTGGATCAGGTTGCGTGGTTGGGTTGTCGTGTGCTCCATCTTGTTTCTCGTTGGCGTGGCCCTGGAAGTGGTTACACTGACCCCGCTGCGGCAGGTCTCGTGGGTGGAGCAGTTGCACAACCTCTCTTTCGTTCCCATCTGGGTCTCCCTGGTTCTTCTCTGGGTCAGGGCCGAGGGCGGGCGTGAGGAGTTGTTCAGGTTGGTTCGTCAAGCAGCCGATGCGGGCGAGACTCTCAAGGATAGGATCCGTGAAGTGGGGGCACTGAAAGAGGAGATAGAGCGGCTGAAGCGGGCGCACGAGGCTTTGCGGGACGAGTTGCACCTCTCCGAACTCTTCCTTGGGAAGCTCCACTTCTTCGAGCGTGACTACAGGAAGTCGGCCGATCTCTTGAAACAGGCCGTTGAAGCCCAACCCGATAACGCCGAGTGCCGTTTCTGGCTCGGGCTGGCACTTCTGCGCTCGGGCGACGCCCGCAGTGCCATCGAACACCTGGACAGAGCCGCGCAGCTTAGAGATGACCCGGAGTTCCT
>JBFMCJ010000338.1 GCA_040754675.1 Bacillota bacterium | reverse complement strand
CGGTTCGGCGACGCAGCATGGGCTCGGGCACCTCCACCGAGGCCGCCTGGGCTACCTTCTCCACCACCTGGCGGCGCAGTTCGGCGGTGCTGCGCCGGTCGGCCGACTTCTGCAGCTCCTCGCGGATGGCACGGCGCAGCTCCTCCAGGCTCTGGTACGGTCCCACGTCTCGGGCGAACTCGTCGTCCAGCTGCGGAAGGCGCTTGGCCTTGACGGCCTTCACGGTCACCGAGAACGAGAGCTTCTTGCCGGCCAGTTCCTTGTCTGGGTAATCTTCGGGAACGGTCAGCTCGAACTGGCGCTGCTCACCCGGCCGCATCCCCTCGATGGCGGCGTCGAACCCCGGCAGCACCCGCTGTGAGCCCACCTCGATGGTGCGCCCGCGGGCCGCCCCGCCCCGGAACGGCCGCCCATCCAGCAGCGCGTCGTAGTCTATCTCGGCAAACAGCCCGCGCTGCACGGGCCCCTCGGAGGGCTCCAGGACGGCGAAGCGCTCCTGCAGCCGGCGCAGCACCCGGTCCACGTCGCCGTCGGCGACCCGGCGCACCACCCGCTCCGCCTTCACCCCTTTATACGTACCCGGCTTGACCTCCGGCTTAACCGTCACCTCGGCCTTGAAAACCAGCGGTTTGTCTTCTTCCATCTGCACGATGTCGAAGCGGGGCTCCTCCACCGGCTCCACGCGGCTCTCTTCGACGGCCTCCCGGTAGGCCCGGGGCAGGAGCAGCTCCAGCACCTCGTCGAAGACCGACTGGCGCCCCAGCCTGGCCCGCAGCACCTGGGGCGGGACGCGGCCCGGGCGGAAGCCCGGGATCCGGACCCGCTGGGCGAGGCGGCGGTATGCCTCGTCGAGGCCCTTTCGGACCTCCTCGACCGGCACCTCGACCTCGAGGGAGACCTTGCTGCCTTCAAGCGGGTGGACGGTTGCCTTGACAGTCACCTGGAAAGGCTCCTTCCGTGGACGGCCCTAAACGCAAAATCAGCCTGATCGACCCCGTCGACCAGGCCGCTCATAAGACCTGAAAAAATGGAGCGGATGACGGGATTCGAACCCGCGGCCCTCGCCATGGCAAGGCGATGCTCTACCGCTGAGCTACATCCGCTCGTAGCGCCCAACCGGCCCGCAGAACTCGGGCCGCCGGCTCCATGCCGCAGTCTACATGGCACAGCGCTGTTTGTCAAGGTCGATGGCCGCCGCGGGCGGGGCTGCAACTGACTCGGCGCGGGCCCTGCGGTACTCAGGCGCCTCATGCGAGAGTCGTGGCGCCTGGCCTTGAGCATCTCGGGTTTTCCCCGGGAAAACGCAGCACGCCGTCGGGCAAGTTTGCAAGATCGCAACGAGAGGAGCGCTTTTGTGGTCAAAACGGTGCGAGACAGTGTTGATCTCTGAGCGAGTCGCGGCGTAGAATATCGCCCGGAGGCCGGACACATGACGCTCACCGAGCCCGAGATACTCAACCAGCCCGATCACTGGCGGCGCACCCTGGCCCTCGCCGGCTCATACGTCGACCAGCTCCGTCCCCTTTTTTCAAGGCCTGTGGTGTTCGTGGGTGCCGGCTCATCGTACTACGTAGGGCTGGCCGGTGCCGCATACCTGGAGGAGCGCGTGGGCGCCCGAGCCCGGGCCGTTCCCGCTTCCCTCTACCGGCCGGCTGCGGACGAACTTCCCGTCTTCATCAGCCGCAGCGGCACGACCACCGAAATCCTCGAGGGCGCCCGGGCGGCCAGGCAGACGGGCGTCGCATCGGTCGCCATCACCTGCGACGCTGCCAATCCGCTCGTGTCGCTCGCGGATACGCCGGTGGTTCTGGACTTCGTCAGGGAGCAGAGCATCGTGCAGACGGGTTCGGCCACCAGCGCGTTCCTGTTCCTAAGGGCCCTGGCCGACTTGCTGGCCGGACGGCCGGCGCCGGAAGCCCTCGTGGCCCAGGTGGCCCAGGCCCTGAAAGACCCGGTTCACCTTCACGGAGCAGTCTCGCACCTGGTTGCCCTCGGGTCCGGATGGCGGTTCGGTATCGCCTGCGAGGCCGCGCTGAAGGCGCAGGAGATGGCGCTTCTGTGGACTGAGCGGTACGTTCCGCTGGAGTACCGGCATGGGCCCATGAGCTGTGCCGACGAGGCGACGCTGGTCGCCATTCTCGATCCCGTGGAGCCGCCGATCCGGCAACTCATCGAGGACATCGAGGCCACGGGGGCGACGGTGCTGACGCCTCGCTACGACCCGCTGGTGGAACTGGTGCGCCTCCAGCAGGTCGCCTTGAAGCTGAGCCTTCAGCGAGGCCTGAACCCCGACCGGCCGCGCAACCTGGCCCGATCGGTCGTCCTGCGTGCGGCGAGCGACGGGAACGAGGGCGTGGAAGGCCGCCGCTATGGGTGAACGTGCCGGCAGCGCGGAGCCTCTCGTCGTCGGGGTGGATGTTGGCGGGTCGAACGTGCGGGCGGCCCTGTTCCGGGGGCTCCGGATGCACGGGCAGGTCGTGGCGCGCCCCACGCCCGCCGGCGGCAGCCGGGTCCTGGACGAGGTCATAGCGGTTGTGGAAGCGGTGTCAGAAGCGGCCGGCCCTGAACGGCCGCACATCGCAGCCGTCGGTGCCGGCTTTCCGGGCATCTTCGACCCTCTTCGTGGGGTTTCGCTTCTTGCCGGCAACCTCCCGGACTGGCCCGGCGGGCCGGTGCGAGACGTGCTGGAGCAGCGCCTGAGGCTCCCCGTGGCTGTCGACAATGACGTGCGGGCCGGCGGCTACGGGGAGGTCCACGCGGGCGTCGCGGTGGGGGCCGGGAGCGTCGTATACGTGAGCGTGGGAACGGGGGTGGGAGGCGCGGTCTTCCTCGACGGCAAGCCCTACCTGGGCGCGACGTTTGCCGCCGGCGAGGTCGGACACGTGGTGCTGGACCCGTCAGCCGCAGCGTACCGGTGCCGGTGCGGCCAGGTCGGCGACGCGGAGGCCCTCGTCTCGGGCTACGCCATTGAACGCGCCGCCTGGCGGGCGGCAGGTCGTGCGATCCGGGCCACGGACGCTCTGACCGCCGGCCGCGACGGGGCTGAGGGTCTCAAGAATCTGTACGGCACCGTCGCTCGCTACCTCGCCCTCCTCTTTGCCAACATCGCAACCGCCTTCAACCCCGAACTCATCGTGGTCGGTGGCGGGCTCGGCACGCACCCTTCCTACCCCGTCGAGGAAGCGTGCGCGCTCGTGAGGCAGGGGGCGGTGCCACAGTGGATAGCGGACAGGGTCCGGGTAAAGCGGGCGCGGCTCGGGCAGTGGTCAGGCCTTGTGGGGGCCGCAGTTCTGGCGCTTGAGAAAGCCGGTTACAAGCTCACTCCCATGCCGGAAACGGAGGGATTGGGGTGAGAGCGGGTCTGTCTTGCGGGTCTGTCTCGTTGTAGGCTCCTGAGTCGAGAGCCGGTCGACCGGATTTACCGTCTGCCATCCAATGGTGCTGTCAGCGCTCGTGGTCGTCCGTTTCGCCGTACCCGAGACGGCGATTGATGGCCCGGATCTTCTCGACGATGTCACGCAATTGCTCGGGACTTACCGCAAACTGGGAAGCCGGGATCCGCCAGACCCCCTTGTGTCCGGCAGGCTGAATGGCGTCGATAAGCCCCCTCTCGCACCAGGCTCGTACGGCTTGCTCGGTCACATCCAGCATCTCGGCGACATCGCGCGGGGTCAGGTATCGCTCGCCCGATCCCCCGGGGCGGCGAGCCCTCCCGGCAGGTGTCCGCGTCATTCCCTCCATCTCGGTGCACCACCTCATGCCTCAATGCTGGCCGGTTTCACTCGCCGAACAGAAGGCGGACCCGCCGGTGGGCAGCCCGAGTTGCCGGCAAGCGCGGTTGTGCACCTCGGTCATCCCCAGGTCGTCGTGGTGCACGATGAGCGCCCGCCGGCCTTCCAGTCCCGGTCCTCGCCAGAGATCCACCCGTGGTCGCGCCTCCCCAGGCAACCCGAAACGAGCCGGCTCTCACCAGCTTCTTCGAGGTCCCTCAGCCCCTGAGCGCCCCCCAGGAGCCCTCGCATAAAGAATCGTCCCAGCTGTTCTTCAACTTCGGGGCGAACTGTTTCCAGGCGGCGGCGTAGCTTTGCCGGCAGGGCCGGTCGGGGGGCACCCACGCGGTCGCCAGATTGATCCCTTCGGGCGCCTTGAGGCTCGTGATGACGGTCATGTACACCGGCACGAGGGTAAATGATGGGTGGAGGGCGTCGACGCGGTCAGCGCCTCAGGGCAGACGTTTACAGCCATCACCCGGGCCGTGGAGCTGTGGCGACTTTCGAACCCTGTAAACCCCCGACAGCCGGTTGTCCGCCTGCAAGCTGCCCTACAAAGGCTTCAGCACGCCCTGTCTTGCAGAGCGGCCTGAAAGTCCACCTCCCGGCCATCGATGCGGAACCGATAAGGCCCAAGCCGTTCCACCGTCGACCTGGCCTGTATAAATGCGGCCATCGCCTGGCGCTCTTCGGGATCGAGCCACCCCGGCGGGTCTGAGGTGCCCTGGAAACCGGCAA
>JBFMCJ010000337.1 GCA_040754675.1 Bacillota bacterium | reverse complement strand
GGAGGAGTCAGCGCTCCGGGCCGCGCGGGGTGCGCTGGAGTGGGCCAGGTGGCGCCTGGCCTCCGACGGCGCCTTCCTGACCCTGGAGCAGCCCTCCGCCCGGGAGACCGTGCCCGCCGTGCTCGGCCTGCCGGAGACTGCGGTGGGATACGTGCTGGAAACCCGGGCCCGCCTGGCCCGGGTATCGGGCCCCGACCTGCCGGTGCCGCCCGGCCTCGCTGCCGGGCTGTACGCCTGGGTGGAGGACAACTTTTCCCCGGACGGCCTCTCTGACCCCGCCCCGGTGCCCATGGGCGGGTTGGAGCCGTCGTGGGAGGTTGTCCCCGACCCGGCCCTGCCGGGGAGCGGTGCCGTTGAGGCACCGGGGCTGTTCCGGGGAGGCTCCCCCGGCCGCGTCGCCGTGTGGGTCTCGGGTCTGGCGAGCGCGCAAGCGTCCGCCCCCGTGTCCTCGTGCCAGTACCTGCCGGTGGAGGTGGGGGACTACCGGGTTGACCCGCCGGTGGTGCGGCTGAGTCCCCGGCTGGCTTCTGCTGATTCCGCGCGTACCGTCCCTTTCACGGCCGTCGTCTACGGCCCCGCGGGGGCCAGGCAGGCGGTGCCTCCGGAGGCCGTTTTCGAGCTGGTGTCAGGGCCGGGGCTGCTGGAGCCCCAGCCCTGGGGCGTGTTGTACCGCCCTGCGGGCGTGGGCCGGGTGACTGTACGGGTAACCGTGGTAGAAGGGGAGGTGACGTGCCAAGACGAGGTGTCGTTCGACGTCGTTTTCCCGCAGAGGCTGTGCCGGGTGCTGCCCGAAGTGGCGGGTCGACCCTGGGGTGAGGCCTGGCTGCGGGACTGGGGAGGGCGGGTATCCCTCGAGTCCTGGGACGCGGGTCCATGAACACGCCCCGCTGCGAAGCGGGGTGCAACGAAAGGAGATGGGAGAAGTGAGGATCAGTGATGTGCAGCGTTCCTTCCCGCGCAGGTTCCGGGGTTACGACCCCGACGCGGTGCGTGCGCACCTGGAGCAGGTTGCGGAAGCGCTTTCCGCCGCCGAACGCGAAACGGCGCGGCTGCGCGCGGAGAACGAGGGCCTGAAGGCCGACCTGGGCAAGAAGTTCCGGTCCGAGCACACCGTGGCCGAAGCGCTGTTGCAGGCCCAGGAACTTGCCGCCCGGGTGAAGGCCGAGGCGGAGGCGGAGGCGCGGGCGGTGGTGGATGCTGCCCGGGCGGAAGCCGAGAGGCTGGTGACCGTGGCCCGCGCGGAGGCCGACGCGCGCCGCGCCAGGGCGGAGGAGGCGGCCCTTGCTGCCGAGCGGCGGCTGGAGGCCCTGCGCGCTGCCCTGGCCGAGGCGGTATCCAGGGGCCGGGCCGCCCTTTCGGCGGGGCTGGAGGCCATAGGGGTGGCGGACGCCTGGCTCGGTGAAGGCGGCCTCGAGGACAACCTTGAAGCCGGAGAACTCGTGGGAGGTGAACCCGTTGAGGTGGCCGGGTAAGGGCGGCCGCAGGCGCGGCTTCACGCTCACCGAAGTGCTCGTGGTGGTTGTGGTGCTGGGGATACTGGCCGGTATAACCGTGGGGGTGATGCCGGCCGCGGCCAGGCGGGCGAAGCGGTCGGCGCTGTGCTCTACCCTGGCCGAGCTGCAGGGGCAGGTGCACAGGTTCTACGCCGAGACCAACGCTTACCCCTGCGCCGTGCAGCCCACGGCAGATGCGGCGCAGCAACTGGCTCTCGATGCCGTTGATGTCCACGGGGCCAAGTTCGTGGACGGCTACATTCGGTTCGCGCCCGAGACCAAGGCTGGCGCGCTGGGCCTCGACCCTGCGGGCGGGGAAACGGTCTATTACGGAATCGCCTACTGCGGCCGGGTGTTTGCGACCCAGGTGGCGCCCCAGGGCGGGGCGTGGACGGACGGGAACACCCTGGTGTGGGTGCAGAACGACCCGTGGCGCCCGCACCGGCTGGGCGACCTGTGCGGCTCAAGCGGCTTGCTCACGCCTGGCGGGGCGACCATAACCCTGTGGGCGTCTCAGACCGAGTCCACGCCGGGCACGCCCATCACAGTCAACGGCCGGGTGGTGGACGCTTCCGGCGCGGGCGTGCCGAACGCCCAGGTTCGCGTGGACATCACGGGCTCGGTGACGGGCACGCGGTCCGTGACGGTGACCACGGCGCAGGACGGCACGTTCGTGGTGGACGTGACCACGGACGTGCCCGAGTACGTCGTGGTGTCGGCCACGGTCATCGGCTGATAGTGAATTGTGCGGGGCCCGGGAAATCCCGGGCCCCGGTTCCTACTGGTCGGGAGGTGGTGTGTTTTGCTTGCTAAACGGTTGTGTTGCCTGTTCTTCGCCTGTTGTCTGCTGGCTCTCTTCGCCGGCATGGGTGGTCATGTGGTTGCCCAGGGTGGGAGCGCATCCCTTGTGCTCAAGTTCCCCGTGGTGAAAGACTTTGGTGGCGTGCATGGGAAGGTGCTCTACGTGAAGCGGGAGCTGCCCGACACGATGCCGCTGAAGTTTGCGGTTGGCCGGGTGGAGGCCGTTTCCGGTTTCTTCCCCTTGGGCAGGCGCGTGACGGTGTTTTCTGCCGGCTTGCTACTGGGGTCTGCGGCGGTGGACGAGGGCCAGCTCTCGGTTGCCGCGTCTTTCCCTCCGGTGGACGGTGCGCTGGAGGTGGTGGAATCTGAGCGGGAGCTGCCGGTGTCCGGGACGTGCATCAAGGTCAAGTCCACCGGCGGTGTGCTGCGTGCTCTGGGTGGCCAGACGAGCAACCCGTGGTCTCCGCCTCCGGGGACGGTGCGGATGTTGCGTGCTCATGTGCAGGTTGATGCGAAGCCTGATACTAGTACGGGGTACCCGGTTTACCTTGACGGCTGGGATGGGGTTTCCTGGCGGGAGATCTCCGGTTGGAACTTCGATTGTGACGTGAGGGTGGATATTCCTCCCGGGATGATGCAGCTTCGGGTCCGGTCGCCTATGTGGTCGTCGATCAACGTGCCGGGGGTGGAGGTAGAGGAGGAGGTGAGTTCGCCCTAGGTGCGCGGCGAGTCTCTGTGGGTATTGCA
This sequence comes from Bacillota bacterium, assembly GCA_040754675.1. Lineage (NCBI taxonomy): Bacteria > Bacillati > Bacillota > Bacillota bacterium. Next base: position 1,476 of record JBFMCJ010000337.1, on the reverse strand, counting down.
GGAGAGGCGCGGCTCAGCCCTACACCGTGGTCGTCCGGGCGGGTCGCACCTCTTCCAGGTAGGACGTGCCGAGCGTGCTGGTCCGGTGACGTCCACGCCGTTTATCGGCTGAGGGAATGGCGAGGGGCCCGGGGTTTCCCGGGCCCCATGCTTTACTGGTTGGGAGGTGATATGCGTTGCTTGCGAAGCGGCTTTCTTACCTGCTCGTCGCCTGCTGCCTGCTGGCTCTTTTGGCCGGTCTGGGTGGCCATGTGGTTGCCCAGGGTGGGGGCGCGTCCCTTGTGCTGAAGTTCCCCGCGGTGAAAGACTTCGGGGGTGTGTCCGCAAAGGTGCTGTACCTGCGGCAGGACCTGCCGGAGTCGACGCCCCTGAGGTTTGTGTCTGACCGGGTGGAGGCTGCGTCCGGATTCTTCCCCGCGGGCCGGACCGTGACCGTGTTCTGTGCCGGTTCGCGGTTAGGGTCGGCGGTGGCTGGCACAGGGCCGCTGTCCATGCCCGTGTCTTCTCCTCCGGCCGGCGCGGTGGTGGCGGTGGTGGAGTCGGAGCAGGAGCTGCCCGTGTTGCGCTGGGTTTCCCATGGCGTGCCCGGGTGGTCTCCGGGAAACCCGGCAGTGGCGGTGGACGCGTTCAGTGTGGTTGGCGACCGCGTGGCCATACTGGTGGAAAATCCTTACCAGTACTCGTTCGACTGCGCGCTGGCCTTCTTTGACGGAATGGCGTGGAACCGCACTGCGAAAACGTTCGTGGTTTACTCCCCGAGCGACGTAGAGCTGGTGGGAGACGAGTTCTGGGTGCTCTGGTACAGCAGTAGCTGGTATGCGGAAGTCACCGTGCATTCGGACGACGGCACTGTTCTGGCCCAGCGGAAAACCCTGGGGTTTGGGAAGCTGCTGCACAGATACGCAGGCGACGTGCTGTACGACGACACGGGAGATGGCTGGTCAAAGTCGAGACTCTATCGCTGGGACCAAAGCGCCTCCAGGTGGGTCGATTGCGGCCCCAGCCTGGGGTACGGTCTGCTCCTGGGATTGTACGCCGAGCGGGACGGCCGGCTTTACGGAATCAACCCGTACGGCAGCATGGTGAAAGAATACGTGTCCGGCACCTGGCGTGACATGTTCCCGCTGCCGGCCGGCACTCTGGCCTCCCGGCTGGCCGTATGCCCGGACGGCACCGTGTGGGTAGCGGCCACCGACGGCACCACCTGGTACCGGAACCCGGGCGCTTCCGAGTGGGTGAACTGTGGCAAGCCGCTGGGGCTGGCTCCCGGCGTGCTCGCGGCCATGCCGGACGGGTCTGTGTGGGCGGCGGTGAACGTAGGGAACAACACCTGGGCGATTGCCCGCTGGAACGGTAGTGTGTGGGTTGACGTGGGGCGCCCGGTTCAGGGTGCGGGGAGCTCGGTGAAGAGGCTGTTTCCCGGGCCGGGAGGCAGCCTTTACGTCCTGGCCGTGGGAAGCTGGTATTACGGGTACG
>JBFMCJ010000336.1 GCA_040754675.1 Bacillota bacterium | reverse complement strand
CACGTTTAAGTATGGGGAATTCTTCCAAAGTGAGGAAGGATCGTTCCGTCCCGATCTCATGGAATACCGCCGATCGAGGAGCCAGCAAGGCCCCGGCAAATCTGTGTCCCGCACTTTCCATCCAGCCGTCATCGCAAGAGGAAAAAGTCAGACGGCCTGGTTCTTGGGCCACGGCAAACCGCTGATGATCACCGCCACCGCCGGCAGGGGTACCCTACCTGCCCCCGCCTTTCCCTTTCTCGCCCTTGCGGCTGCCAAAGAACAGCCACCCCCAAAGCCCACCCGTCAGCTCGTTAACCGTCTGCCTCCTCCGCCTAGCCACCAACCACTGCACCACGCCCACCGCCACAGCTACTACCGCACCCCACACCAGCCAGTCCATTCGCCGCCGCCTCCTTTATTGTTCGCCATGCCCGCCAGGGACTCGGTTCCGCGTCTCACTGCCACTCTCCGTCTCGGAGGTGGGCATCTCTTTCGGGTAATAAGCGTTATCCGCCAGTCGGAGAGGCGACATATCTTTGAATGGACGATGTTCCGGCCAGGCGCCTGCGTCACTATGACAGGCCGTGGTTCTGAATGCCGTCCAGGGTTGGGGAAAACCCCCGGTCCTGCCGTGTTGTGTAGTTTTGAAGTCCGGCGGTCAGCCATGGTTCCCTCCCGCCTTGAGGAGCTTGGCAGGTAGCATTCCCTCGGCAGGCAACCAACACGCTCACATAAGCGCGCCGATACGCTGCCTAGCGGCAGGACCTTGGTGTATCCTCTGCTCGAGGCGAGCTGACCGTGGCAGTGGAGCGCCTGGTCCAGGAAATCTCCAACGCTTAGCCTGACGCCGGATCTGGCTTGAGGGCCACGATCTGTTCGTCTGCGTTGCGGAGTTCACCGAGATGAGCCGATGGCTTCTCCCGATCTCTAAGGCCCCACAATTCCTGTGGGCCGAAAGGGCTTGAACCAATCGCCAAGACGTAGGTTTGCGATCCCTAGGTGCCGCACAAGGTCTTCATCATCTTCAATTCCGTCGAACGCAGGCTGGAAGAGGAATTCAACGTCCATGTCCTCGAAGATATGGTCGACCAGATCCCGCGAAGTGAACGTCTTGCCTTCAAGCTCCGCCTGCACCTCCGCCTGCTCCAGGATTGCCCGCATGGCCAATTCCTCGGCCACGGATTGAGCATCCACCACCCCTTATCACGGATCTTCCAGGCCACCAGAATCATCACGTCCAGGAATTGCTGGGCAAAGCTCAAGTCATAATGATGCTGGTAGCGTGGGGGCAGGTACTGACACATGGAAGTCTCCTCGAAGGAGTCTCTCTCCACCAAGTCCAGCACGTCCGTTCGAAACATATCCACGAGAACTTCACTAGCATGTCGGATCCACCTCTCCTGCTGAGGACTCATGGTGTAGGTATGAGCCCCAATCGGCATTTCCGCACCCCCTTCGTTCTGTGCGTCCCAAGCCACTCCCTCACGATACCACAGGCAGGGACCTCAACCGGCGATCGTACTCGGCCAACGAGTCGGCGAACAGGTTGCACTCCGCCAGAGCGCGGGTCGATACCTGCCCACCAATCTCGCCCACCGGCAATGCCCGCTAGTGCATGCTCCCGAATGCGGGAAGGGAACATAGGCTGACCACCTTTACAGGAGTTGAGGACACTGCTAATCCATGTCGACTGATCTGCGACGTCGGTTACCTCACCCATCGCCGGCTACCGTGCCAGCCGAAACGGCTGCTGGGCGGACCTTCTGGGACTGGGACGACGATCCGGGTGGCACCTTCCTCCCCAACGGAACCCCCGGTGAACTCGGCAATGTGTAGAGAGCGGACGCACTACGTGATAACGATGCGCTGTCGGACTTCGGGGGCGGTCCATCGCCGCCATTGATAGTCAAGCTCGTACACCGCGCAGGCGGCGAGGTCTTGCATGTTCACCCTGCCGCAGCGGGGGACCACGATGGAGATGAAACCCCTCTTGAGGGAGAAAACATGGAGACAATCAGCCGGGGAGTGGAAGGCTGCACCCCGGTGGCTGTGAACCTGCGCGAATACGAACTCACCAGTGCTACGGAGGTGGTCCCGTAACCGCGCCAGGTCCGCCGGGCTCGCCTCGGCAGACCGGGCGGTGGCCGTCCCCGTGAAAACGAAGGCAGTGGTTATGAGTACGTCTTCCTCATTGATGAGCCTACCGGTCCAGACGAGGTATCCCTCGCGTGGTGCCGCGGCCAACAAGGCGCGCTGGGTTTCCTCCAAAACCCGGCGCGGGACGTACAATCGGTGGATACGCGCGGGTTTCCTGCGTTGAGGTTGTTGTGACTCCGGCCGCGGAGCGGCCGGTGACGATTCTGCGCCGGCAAAGCCACTACGTCTGTCCACTGAGGCACCTCCGTCATGCAAAGACCTGTTCGCAGAAGTCGGAAGGCACGTCCACTTGAACCCCCGCCAGGATAACCTTACGGGGTCTCGTCGCCTCCTTGGGGGCCAACCCGACTAACCTACCACTGGGGGCCTCAAAGCAAACGCTGAACGAGTCACCGGACACCCGCTCCATGCGGAGGATGCCGTGGCGTAACCGGATGGTGGACGTGGGCGGGAGATGTTCGGGCTCAAGAAGCCAGCAGCGATCAGCGCTTGCGAGCGTAGTGGTAGTGGCAACACTCACGTATTCTTCCAGGAACAAGTCTAGCGAGCGCGCCAGAACTGAGTCGAGGTAGAGGGCTTCCTCGAGAAACGCGGCCAGCCTGCGCGCAAACGCAGCTTCTTGTAGTTGGAATTCTGCGCGGGGATCGTCAGGGTCCGCGAGCCGAGGCCCCACTGCTAGTAAGGCCCTGCGCCGAGGGCGTCGGACGCCGCCCAGACGCCGTATGGCCCGGACCAACTCGAATTCGATCCGCCCCAGCCTGTAGCAGCACTGGTTATAGCCGATAGGGAACTGGTTCCACGCCTCCACCATCAAGGGATAGCCGAGCGTTGATTGCCTGGACGAGAGAATGGCGTCGCGGTCCGACGCCATCTCAAGTTCGGAAGAGACCATCGCTGCGGTTACGACGCCCGCCTCATCAGGGGAATCGACCAAGAGCACGAGCCGACGCAGAGAACCATCCGCAGAGCAGGCAACGCAGAGGTCGCCGGCCGAAGGAGGTCCTGCTATAGGGGTCGCAAGAGCACGACCTCTTGGCCGATGAGCTTCCTTAACGATGTCAGGCGCCGGCTCGGCCAGGAAACTGGTGTCCCCGGGTACGGCCGCCCGCAGATTCTCGAGGTCGGTCCTGCACGCCGGGCATTCCTGCACGTGTCGCTCCAGAGCAGCCAACTGTTGCCCTCTCACCTCGCCGAGGACCATGCCCAGCAATCGGCTCAGCGATGGGCAAGCCCTATCCATGGTAACCCTCCTTGTCCTCATTCCCTTCGTTCACAGCCGCAATGACCAACGCGTCCCAAACCAACTCCGCTAGGGCGGTGTCGTCCTCACAGAACCGGGTGAGTCTAGAGGCCAGTTCGCGGCTAAGCGACCAGGCCCGTGATTTGGGGATGCCAGCTTTCTTGCCCAGCTCACGGAACGTCTTCGGGCCCGAAGCGCACGCTTTCAGCAGTGCCCGCTCCCGGGCCGAGCATCCGCGAAGGAAAGTCCTGGCGAACTCCTGCACTTGGGCTTGCTTGGCGGGGTCTGCGCCCGTCACATCTCGGGAAGAACTCTCGGCCCCACTGGCCTCCAAAGCGACAGTGCACTCTTCATTAGCCAATCCCAGGGTATCCGAAACAAGGGACACGATATCCTGGAGGGTCCATGGAACTCGGGTTCTGGCAAACAACTCACGGAGAAGCCACCGTAGGTGTTCTCCGCTGAGGGCGGGCGGCCGCTTGCGTGCCTTAGGAGAGTATTGCGGACGTTCGAAAGACAACAACAGCCCTCGCACCTCGGACACCTTCTCCGGGCAACCGCCGGCAGGCAATCCGTCCAACCATTCGGCGAGCCCCCACACCCACAGAACCCGCTTCCCCCTCTTTGAAAGAGCCGCAAACTCGGGCCCAGCCTACAGGATGCGGATAAGCTGCTCCTGCAAGTTGCCCAGCGCCCCCCGGGATGAGGTGCGCCGTATGTAGTCCTGAACGAACCGCTCAAGCCGTGTCTCCAGTTCGGCCATGCCAGTGCATGTATGGATGAGTTCAAAGAGTTTATGGCCCGGTAACCCCTCCATCAGGAAATCATGGGTCAGCGCCGTAACTGCATCGTCGTCCCAGCGGCCGTCCAGTGCCCGCCAACTCGGCGGTCTCCGTACCCAAACTACAGCAGCCACGGCCCGTTTGACCATGCCGTACAGTTTGGGTGTCAAGCCATACCGCGCGTATTCCTCTCGGAGCTCATCAAGGTCGGACACTAGGTATCGCTCCGTCCTCCCAGGCCGTAAGTGCCGAACGTAGCTTCTCGCAATCCTCGTCGAGGAGTCTGCCCAAGTACGTGGCCTCACGCAACTGTTTAATTGGGACGGACACCGACTGAGGCAGGACGACCCACCCGTCTTCTGTGAGTC
>JBFMCJ010000335.1 GCA_040754675.1 Bacillota bacterium | reverse complement strand
CATCCAGTAGAGCGCCGCCTCCCCCGCCAGCACGGCCAGCGCCGCCGCAGCTGCATAAGGCCACAGCGGCCGCGTCCCGGCTCGGGCGGGGGCACCAGCGGGCTCGCCAGGCCCGGGAAGCGACCCGGTGCGCCGGAGGTCCGACTCGCTCGCCCCGGGGGGCTGGACCGCCCACATGGCCGCCGGGTTATCGGTGTTTCCAGACGCCGGCCAGGCCTGGTAGACGCCGGCCCGCTCCGTCCGGGTGAACGGTTGGACCGAAGGCCCCTGCACCCGGTGCGGCACGACCTGCGCGTCGGGCGTCACCACCAGCAGCTCGGCCTCGCCCGGGGGCGCCCGCACCGTCACCGCCTCACCGGGCCGCAGCGGCGGCTGCGCCAGTTGCCACGAGTGAGGGGCAGCCAGGCGCACGAGGTTGGCCACCAGCATGGCGAAGGCCACCCGCCCGAGAAGGTTGCTGTCCTCCAGCGCAAAGGCGCTCTCCAGGCGGCGCTGTCCAAAGACGTCCGCCCGTTCCCAGAGAAGCGGCCCGCGGGTTCCCACTACCAGGACGTCGGCATCCTCAGTCACCGGCGGGGCGGCCGGCGAGCGGCGCACCCGCACCCCCTCCAGGTCGGTGAACCGAAGCAGCGGGTGCGTGCGCCTCCAGAAGACCACCGCTTCGTCCAGCACGGACGGGTCGGGCGAGCCTGTCCCCGCAGGTTGCTGCCCCGGCTGGCCGAGCCCCCCCGGAGCCGCTGCGCTTCTCGGGGGGATCACCCACCAGAGGGGCGCCGCCCAAGCGTCGTCCCGCATGGCGCCTGCGGCCCCTTGGGGCGTATCGGGAGGCGGTACCCCGTTGAAGATGACCAGGTGCGCGCCGGTCAGGTAACCTCCTGCCGGCCCGGCCCCCGGCCCCCGGGACGGGGCGGGCGGCAAGGCGGGGGCGGAGGCCCCTTCGGAGATCGCCGCCGGGATCCACAACAGGGCCGTGTGGCCGGCCGCGGTCACGGCGCGCCGGATCGCCGGCGTACCCTCCCCGACCAGGTAGACCATGGCCGGATCCAGGGGATCCGAGAAGACCAGGGCGGCGTTGTTGTCCGCCGCCAGCGCGTCCGGCCGGCGCGGGTCGAGCCGCGCCCGCACGGCCGCCAGGCCTCCCACGCGGTAGGGCAGCACGATCCGGACCGAACGGCCGGGTTCCACGTGGACGGCGCGGGCCTCGCTGAGCCCGAAATCAGCCTGCACGGTCAGCACGCCGTCGAGCGCCTGGCCGGCGAAGTTGGAGACCTCCACCATGATCTGCACGTCCGCCGGGTCCGGCCCGGCCGGGTAGGCCTGCATGGCGGTGATAGCGGCGTTTGCCAGCCCACCCGTGCCCACGCTCACGACCTCCAGACGAGCCCATCGCCCCAGTTCAAGCAGCTCGTCTTGCGCCGTCCTGGTCATCACGCCGTCTGTGGCAAGCCACACCCGCACCGGCTCGCCGCCGGGCACCAGCGACCCAAGCTCCCGCCGGAGCGCCGCGAAGTCCGCGGGCCCGTCCGAGGGCGGCGGGATCTCGTCCAGCGCTTCGCGGGCGCGCCCGGCTGATGGGAAAGGGCCAAGGAAGCTCGGGCCAGCCGGTCCCAAACCGCCGACGTAGATGCGGCGCAGCCCGGCCGGCTCGTCTCCCGACAGGATCTGCGCCAGGGCCCTCTTCGCCAGGGTGAACCGGTCGCCGGCAGCCTCGAGGGCCTGCATGCTCAGCGACCGGTCGACGACGAACACCCCGACCGGCGCGATCGGCGCGGCATTGCGCCACTCGGGCCGTGCGAGCGAAAGGCCAAGCAGCAACCCCGCGGCCACCTGCAGGGCCAGGATCAGGGTGGGGATCAGGCGGCGCAGGAGGGTCTGCTCCCGGATACGCTGCTGGAGAATGCGCCACAGCAGGAGACTTGAAACCGGCAGCCGGCGAGGCCTCGGGCGTACGAGGTGGAGAAGCAGGATCGCGCCCGCCGCCGCCGCCCCGGCCAGCAGCATCCATGGTGACCCCAGCTGGAGGGCGCCCGGCAGCGCGGCGTTCACCGGACCACCCCGGCCTGCCGAAGCTCGCGCGTGACCGCCTCATACGGGGAGGCGCCGCTGGAGAGGGTTACGTAGCGGAAACGGTGCCTGGCCGCCATCGCCGAAAGCTCCGCAACCCAGCGCTCGAGCGCCTCGAGGTAGCGGGAGATGGTGGCCGGGTCGGCCCGAACGAAGATGGAGTCCCCGGATTCCACGTCCACCAGCCTCAGTTCCCCGAGCGCGTCGGGAAGGAGCTCGCCCGCGGACAGGACGTGGAGAAGCACGGCCTCTCGCCGGGCCCGGGCCAGCAGTTGCAGCGCCTGCTCCACCTGGTCCGGAGGGGTGAGGAGGTCGCTGATGAGGATGGTCAGTGCCGGCCCGCGCCGCGCCTGCGTCAGGCGCTGCGCCCACTCCGGCAGGTCCATCGCCCCCTCGGGTACGAGAGCGTCCAGCGCCCGCAGCATCCGCGACAGCGCCTGCGCCGTCCGGCCCGCATAGGTGAGAGCGTACCCGTCCCCGCCGGCCCCCGGTTCGCGGGACGGCACGAGCCGCAGCCGCTCCCCCGACGCGAGCGCCACGTAGCCCAGGCAGGCCGCCAGCCCCCGCGCAAAGGCGAACTTCCGGCCGTCCGGCTGCCCCATCGAGGCGCTGGTGTCGATGGCAAGCTCCATGGGCAGTTGCTCTTCGCGGGCGTAGACCTTGACGTAGGGGCGGTCCAGGCGGGCCAGCGCCTTCCAGTCGATGGAACGGAAGTCGTCCCCCGGCATGTACTCCCGGTGGCTCAAGAAGTCGATGCCCTCGCCCGAACGCCGCACGGGCCGCCACGCCGCCCGGTTCATCTCCGGGGCCAGGCGGGACACGAGCCGGAGGCGTCCCAGGGTGGCAAGCCACCGCTCATCCAGCACGGCCTCGCACGCTTTCCCTCGGCCGTACGGCCTCCCAGGCTTCGATCAGAAGCCGGTCGGTATCAACCCCCTCCGACTCGCCCTCGAAGTTCAGGATCAGGCGGTGGCGCAGCGCCGGCAGCAGCACCGCCTCCACGTCCTCGTAGCTCACGTGCATCCGGCCCCACAGAAGCGCCCTCGCCTTGGCGGCCAGCATGACCGCCTGGGCCCCCCTCGGGCTTGCCCCATACCGCACGAACCGGCGCACCGCCTCTACCGGTGAGCCGTCCGGGCGGGTGGCGGCGATGAGTTCGACGACGGCCTGCCGGACCGGGGTCGCCACCGCTACCATGCGCGCCGCCCGCTGCACCTCCAGCAGTTCGGAGCGGGTGATGACCGGCTTCACCTCCGGCTGCTGCGGGCCGGTCGTGCGATCGATGATCTCGGCCAGCTCCGAGCGGTCGGGATAGCCGAGCCGCACCTTGAAGAAAAAGCGGTCGAGCTGGGCCTCCGGCAGGGGGTAGGTGCCCTCCATCTCAATGGGGTTCTGCGTGGCCAGCACGAAGAACGGCTCCTGCAGCCGGTGTTCCACGCCGGCTACGGTGACGCGGTGCTCCTGCATGGCCTCGAGCAGCGCCGACTGCGTCTTGGGGGTGGCACGGTTGATCTCGTCGGCCAGCACCACCTGCGCGAAGATCGGCCCCGGCTGGAACTGAAACGTGCGCCGCCCCTGCTCGGGGTCGTGCACCAGCACGTTGGTGCCCACGATATCCGCCGGCATCAGGTCGGGCGTGAACTGGATCCGGGAGTAGGCCAGGTCGGTCGCCGCTGCAAGCGTTCGCACCAGAAGCGTCTTGCCAAGCCCGGGCAGCCCCTCCAGCAGCACGTGCCCGCCGGCGGAAAGGGCCAGCAGAACCTGCTCGATGACGTCGCGGTGGCCCACCACGACCGTACCGAGGGCTTCCCGCACACGGCGCATCCGGTCGGCCGTCCTCGCCACCAGCTGCTCTGCTTCCAGCGCGTCCAGGCTCTCCATGAACGCCCCGTCAGCTCCCTTCGCCGGCCAGCGCCTCGAAGTAGCGCCGAACCGCCTCCCGGTATTCCAGCGGCACCGATTCGGTGGTGACAGGTGGCCCTTCGTCACCCGGCTGCATCATCCCCGTGTCGGCCCGCCAGGGGACCCTCGTCCCGCCGGGTTCGGGGCGGACGGACGGGCCGGGCAGCACCGTCAGCACGGCCCCCCGGCCGAGCTGGGGGTTGGACGGCAGAGGCACCCGCTCGCCCGCTCTCCCGAGGGTCGCCTCTGCCTCGGATTCGACGGCACCGGGTGACGTGCCCGGCGGGCCCGGGCCCGTGGGCGTCCCCTTGAGGCCGCCGGACGCGCCGGATCCCTCCGGGTCGCTGGCCCCGCGGCCCGCCGTCGTGCCAGCGTCCTGCTGCCTCGGGCCGCCGGCGGCCGCCTCCTGGTCCAGGCCGGCGCCTTGACCGGGAAGGCCGCCGCGGCTTCCCGGCCGCCTGGTAGGAGCCGTCGGCAGGCCCTCGCCTCCCTCGTCAAGCGACGCGGAGCTGGGCGGGTTTCCCTGAGCGGGCGACCCGGCCGGGCCCTCCCCCTCGCCGCCCGTGCCGTCGCCGGTCT
>JBFMCJ010000334.1 GCA_040754675.1 Bacillota bacterium | reverse complement strand
CTTCTCGAACTTGGTATCCTCTCCCTCCGTATGCACCCGCCGGGCGAGCTCGAGCAGCCCCTGCACCTCGTCGCATTCTGCCCGCAACTCTGTCAGAGTTGTGGCAGCCGTCGCACCCATGGCCTCCTCTTCGGCTATGTCCCGCTGCTCACGCTCCCCTTCCGCCGCTTCTTCGTCACCGGTCATGGCCTCAACGTCCAGCACCCTCCGGGTCTGCTGGTCCCTGCGCCATTGCTCCTCGGAGATCTGGAGAGATTCCAGCGCTTCCAGATCAGCACGCAGCCGTTCCAGCCGGCGCTCCAGCGAGCGCAGTAGCGCCCAGGTCGAACTGGCGGCTCGGCGCTGGAGGACGCTCATGGCGAGCTTTGCGGCGGACCGGTTGAGTCTGCGGGCGCGGTTATAACCGTTGCGGACGTATCCCGTCACACGCTCGTAGAGTTGCCGTTCCAGCGGGGCCAGGGAGTACAATACGGTACGGCTTTCCCTGGTAGGAAAGATGCGGGAACCATCAAACCGCACCATCTCTTCCTTGACCCGGCGCAGGAAGTACCGCTTCCGCGCGTCTGGATCCATCCTGGCGAGCGCGTCCGGCGAGCGCACCGCCTGAGGGTCGAGCAGCCGCCACAGGGCGAAGTACGGGAAAGGCTTTCCCATGTGAGGAGTGGCCGTCAACAGAAGGAGGTGCCGCGCGCGCCACCATATCCGCGGGCGGTCCCGGCTCTCCTGCAGCGGTGGTGCCCCCGCCAGCATCTCGGCCAGCTTATAACGATCCGTGGTCTCGTATGTACCGTCTGCATTTCGGTAGGCACTCAGCTTGTGGGCCTCGTCGAACACCACCAGGTCATAAGGCGGGGTGGCAGAATCCGCAAGCCGCTCAAGAGCCCGGCCTGAGGCAAGCGTATCTACGCTGACCACCACCAGGTCCCCCTCGGGAGACAAGAACGGGTTCTCGCCCCGGCAGTCCTGGCCCGACACTTCTCGAAACCGGAGGGCGAAGAGTTGCTGCATCTCGCGTTTCCAGTTCCCCACCAGGCCCGCTGGGGGTATAACGAGCACCCGGCGAATGAGGCGGCGGTTCAGCATCTCCCGTATGTACAACCCGGCCATGATGGTCTTGCCGGCACCCGCGTCGTCCGCCAGCAGGAACCGCAACCTGGGCTGGTCGAGCATGTGGTTGTAGACGGCAATGATCTGGTGCGGGACGGGGTCGATCAGCGATATCTCCGTACCGAAGGCACGGCTGAACAGGTGCCCGTAGCGCAGTCGCTCCCCCTCCACGAAGAGCCGCACGGTTTCGGCATCACCCGTGAAGTCCGGCCCCCCTGCATCCGCGCCGTGGCCATCCCGGCCCAGCGCGACCTGTTCCTGGCTTGTCGATACGGGTGCAGCCATAAGGGGTGCTGGCCCCTGGCTCGGGTGCCCGCCCCCGACTGCGGTAGAACCACTCTCCGCCATGGCCACCAGGGCAGCCAGAGCGCGCCGTGCCAGGCGGTTAGGCCTTGAATGCCCCATCTCCCAGCGGTTCACGGTAACGACAGTGACGCCCAGTTTTTCGGCCAGCGCCCCCTGCGTCAGCCCCAACCGGCTCCGCAACCGCCTGACCCATGCCGCCGCGTCGGCCGCCACCACTTTGATTCACCCGACCTGGTTACGTTTAACAAAGTATAACCCATTTACCGCCTGTTGTACAGCTTTCTGCGAGGCCCCCGGCAGCGGTGGTGGCCGCACCTTATTCAGGAACACAGGAAGGTCATGGCCTCCGACGTGCGGCAACACGCAGTGTCCGTCTTGCCGTAACCAGGAAGGAAGTGGCTGTCCAAATGCAGAAGCATCCGAATCGAAGCGTACATGCCGACAGCCGCAGACCACCGCGGGTTACGGAGGGAGACACCGTGCCAGAGGAAATTGGCCCCGAACCGAATCCCGAGGAAACCACACATCCCCTAATCAGGGAATTGGCCAATCGTCTAAGCAACCCTTTTCACCGGCGGATCGTCCTGGCCTACCGCGGACCACACCCGCTACAAAGCATGGAACACGAGTTGTCCGAGATCCTGCGCGAGGTGGTGAGCCGTGCGACTTCGGTACCTGAGGATAGCCGGTTTTCGGGGCTTTAACGTTGAAAGATACATAGCGCTCGACAACGGCTTGACCGTCATTTACGGCCCGAACAGCTACGGCAAGACGAGCATTTGCGAGGCGATCGAATGGCTCGTCTACGGTCATGTGTCCCGTGTGGAAGCTGCTCCTTCGAACGAGGAGTTCAGCGGCTGCTATCGCAACGTGCACCTGGCAGACAAGGATATTGCCTACGTCGAGGCGGGGATCATGGGAGCTGATGGCGAGATCACGTTGAGAGCGGAGCTGGACAGCCAGGGGAACTGCCGGCGGTTCGTGAACGGTAGCCCCGTGAACGAGTGGCCGTTTCCCATTCCTCCATCCCCCAGACCCTTCGTGTTTCAGCACGGTCTGAAGGATCTGATTCTCACTACGCCCGATCGTCGTTTCCAGCACTTTGCGGTCCTTCTCGGTCTTAGTGATCTTGAGCGGTTCCATCGGGACATCATAGCACTGTGCACGAAACCGCAAGCGAGTGTCCCTGCCGATCTTCAGGAAGTCATGGGTTTCGTGGATGAAATCCGCCGCAGGCTAAGGGGCACCAAGGAACTGCCCATCTTGGCGAACGCTTTCGAACGCGGACCAGCCAGCGTTGATGAAGTGATTGCCGCTGCCGCGGTGGAAGCCAAGAGGCGATTGGCCCCCGAGACCCCCGAGACAGCGGTGTATGAAAGCTTGAGGCAGTTGCGCGCTCAAATCGTCAGCAAGGTCTTCCCCGGCCGGATCACGCTGACGGGCTATTCGGAGCCGGAGCGGTCTCAACTCCGTGAACTCCACAACACCCTCCTCGATCTGACTAGCCACCAGCTTGTACGGGATGCTGCCGACTTCACGGCGCTGGCAACGGCGACAGAGATTCGCAAAAAGCTTCAATTCCTAAATTTAGGCATCAACCTCTGGCAGCAGTCCCCCGAGGTGTGCCCTTTCTGCGGGCAACAGATAACCGAAGATGCAAAGGCTGCCATCTTGAAGACGCGGGATGACATGGCATCGAGTAGCCGGGCAATCCAGCAATTGGAGGATAAGCGCCAGTACGTCCTCGGTCTGGTGAACCAAGTCGATCGTGTTCTGGAGGAAATCTCGCACTACCACCTCAGCAAGGCGGAACGCTTCATAACGGAACTCCGGCCTTCGCTGTCCGATCTGCAGGCGCTATTCACACCGGAGAACGTGGAGTGCTATGACAGCGCACGTCGCGCCCTCGAAGGTATAGGCTGCACCCTCCTGCGGTTGAAACAGGCGCGAAACGCAGTGAAAGATGCACTCTCAGCCGTCAGGGGCACCCTTGAGGAGTGTCGTGATGCAGCACCGCACCTTGTTCAGTTGGGGGAGATGGCAGGGTCGTACGTTACCGTCTCGAGTCAACTCACCGACGAGGTGGCCAAATGGGTACAGCCGATGGCATACGTCAGCGGCGCTTTGCAGCGCGTCCTTGATGAGCGGGCTGGAACGCAGGAGATCACCCTCCTCCTGGATATATTCCAGAACCGCACCCCGATTAGAGCTTCTCTAGAAATGAAGCGGGTGCTCGAAGAACTGAGCGAACTCAGGAAAACGGTTGACCAGTATGTCGCCCGAACCATCTGGGAACAACTGGAGCAAGGTCTAACGCAGGACGTCCTCGATTGGTATCAGAAGATCCGCACTCAAGGAGATCCTGACGTCCACTTTGACGGGTTCAACATAGATCGTACAAAGAAGGGCGACCTGAAGGCGCGAAAGCTGAAGATTCGTGCCAAGTCTTACGGAAAAGACCTAGTCAGTGCAGCGTCCTCTCTGAGCGAATCGAAGCTGAACGCGCTCGGCCTGTGCATAAGCATTGCCAGTAACCTGGCAAGCGACAACCCCTTCGGATTCCTGGTAATAGATGACCCGGTTCAATCGTGGGATGCAGATCATGAGGCGCAATTCGTCCAGGTGGTTAGGGCACTGGCCGAAAGGGGCAAACAAATCATTCTACTGTCACACAGTAGGGGTTGGCTCGATCAGGTCCGCATGGGCTGTCGCTCCCTAGGCGGACGAATGTACGAGATAGCCGGATATGCGGCTGAAGGTCCGATCATCCGGGAATGCGATTGGGCTCCGTACGAGGAAAGGCTACGCGAGGCAACCGCTATTGTCAACAACGCCGGCAGTAGCACGGTGCAACTGCAAATGGCGGAAGAAGAGTTGCGGCTCGCCGTTTGCCAGATAGCCTGCACCCTGTACCAGCAGGAAACCGGCAAAACGAAGAATCCCAATAACCTAAACTCAAAGAGGGTCCGGGAGATGCTGGCGTCTTGTGGGGTTCCCCTTGACTTGGTGGATCGCATTTGTCAGACCTTCGCCACTACCGACGACGCGCACCACACCCCCGCTCGATACACGCCCAACCGCGAGAGAATCCGGTGCTACATTGGCTGGGCTCACGATCTGGCCAAACTGATCAAG
>JBFMCJ010000333.1 GCA_040754675.1 Bacillota bacterium | reverse complement strand
CACCTGGTAGATGTCGCCCCACCACTTGTTGGGCGTGCCGCTGGTCGGTACGTAGGATTCGTCGCTGTGGGTGAAGTAGAGGGCGACGTCCGGACCGGTCCCCCGCGCCTGGCCGGCCGTCTCGGCAGCCTGGTAGGCGGCCATTGCCTGGTCGGGCGAGGGCATGGGCTCGATGCCGGCGTCCTTCACCTCGACCCGGTCGCCCCGGATGGTACTGACCTCCCACCGGCGGTTGCGCGCGTCGATGTACACGTCGCCGACCCCTACCAGCAGCGCCGTGTACGTCAGCACCGATCCGTCGGGCTTCACCAGGGTGTAGTAGCGGCCGTCCGTGCGCTCGCCCCACGTCATCTCGGCGGCGGCCTGCGCCGAGCCGGAGGCGGCCAGCATGGCCGCAAGAAGCCCGGCAGCGACGGGCCCCAGCAGGATGCCTGCAGCCCGGTCAGGACCTGGGCCGCCCGACAGGCGCTCCAGCGTCTCGCCGACGATCTCGGCCAGCCCGATGGCGATGAAACCGGCCAGCACGATCATGTCGAAGGCCCCGGCCCCACCTATCATGACCGTCCCCACCTGGCCTGAGCGGGCCACCTGCGCCGCGTGCACCACGTCGGTCAGAAGCAGCCCCAGCGTTCCGGACACGAAGGCCGCTCGCCGCGACCGCCGGCCCACCAGGTAGCCGGTGACGCCACCCACGATGCCGAAAAGCCAGACCGGATCGAGAAAGTCGCCGCGCCCCGGATCGAAGTCGGTCACCGATGCAATGGCAAGGACGACCGCTGCCGTAATGACGGCGCCCACCAGGCCGCGCACCTTCTCGGCACCGGAGTCTGCACGCCAGACGAGGTACGCCACCAGCGCCAGCGGAATCAGCGCGCCGCCCACGTTTACGGTCATCATGAAGGGCCTGCGCATGATGGGGATGTCGATGAAGCTCCCGGCGATCATCGCCGCGATGACCAGAAGGGCCTGCCCGTCGGTGAGGCGCAGGCGGTCGAGCGCCCGGTGGGCGAGGCCGAAGAAGATGAGAGCCGCCACCACGACGAGAGCCACGATGCCGGTCGCCAATGGCATAGGAGCATCGATCCCTCCTGCAGGGAAGGCCTTCTTCGTCCAATCCTGCAGGCAACGTCTCCCGCGGCAGCGTGCGCTATGCCGGTGGCGGGGTGCCACTCCGTGTCTGGGCAGGAAGGCGGATGCAAACGCGAAGGGCCGGCTCGAAGCCGGCCCTCCTCTTCTTGCGTGAGCACAAGCCGCTGGTTTGCGGCTCCTTAGGTTCCAGAGCCATCCGACGAGGCCGGTGCTTTGCCCCCTGCCTCGTGGTGGGCCTCCGCGGGCGCCTGCGGCCCGCGCGGCGTGCCACCCTCCTGGCCGCCGTTCAGCACCTGGCCCAGGTTGCTGTAAAGTTCACCGATGGTTACCGTGGGCGCCTCGGCCGAAGCGTGCACGTTCACCGCCTGCTTCGGCTCGGGCTTCGGCGCGGCTTCCCTCAGCGAAAGCCCGATGCGCCTCGCGGCCTGATCCACGCTGAGGATCTTCACCCGCACCCGCTGGCCCGGCGAGACGACCTCCTGCGGCTTGGTGACGTGGTGGTCGGCCAGCTGGGAGATGTGGACCAGCCCCTCGATGCCGTTCTCCAGCCGCACGAACGCCCCGAAGTCAACCAGCCGGGTCACCTGGCCCTCGACGATGTCACCCACGTGGTAACGCTCGCTCACCGTGTCCCACGGGTTGGGCAGCACCTGCTTGAGGCCGAGCGAGATGCGTTCGTGCTCGCGGTCAACGTTGAGCACCATCACCTTGATCGTCTGGCCTTCGCTGAGAACGTCCGAGGGGTGGCGGACCCGGCTCCAGGCCATCTCGGAGACGTGCAGCAACCCCTCGACGCCGCCGCCGAGGTCGATGAACGCCCCGAAGTCGGTCAGCCGGCGCACCACGCCCTCCACCACCTGCCCCTCCTTGAGGGTGGAGAACAGGCGCGCCTTGGCTTCCTGATACTCCTTCTCCAACACTTCTTTGCGTGAGAGCACCACGTTGCGCCGGCTGCGATTGACCTCCACGACCTTCAACCTCAGCGTCTGGCCGACGAATTTGTCCAGGTTGTCCACGTAGCCCCGCGCGACATGTGAGGCGGGCACGAACCCCCGCACTCCCACGTCCACCAGAAGCCCGCCCTTGACCCGCTCCGTGACCCGTGCCTCCAGGATGCGGCCATCGTCCCGTGCCTGCTCCAACCTCCGCCAGGTGAGCTCAACGTCGGCCCGCCGCTTGGACAGAAGAACGCCGCCCTCGTTTTCATCCACCTTGAGCACCCAGACGTCGATCTCGTCTCCGGGCTTCAGGATGTCGGACGGCTTCTGGCCGGACCGCAGGCCGAGTTCGTGGATGGGAATGCGGCCGTCGCCCTTGTAGCCGACGTCGACCAGCACCTCGTCCGCCGCCACCTGCACCACTCGCCCCCGTACCAGCTGGCCGGGGGTGAGGGGGGCCAGCACCTGCTCGAGCTGATCGTTGACGGCCTCCGGCGCCTCGACGGCGGCGGCCTGCTCGGCCTGCGCCTCGGGAGCCGGGTGCGACGGCACGGAATGCTCTTCGTCATTGAAGTTCATACGTGACCACTACCTCCTCGGGATGCACCTGACAGGTCCAGGCAGGCAGGGATTGAGAGGGCCATCTCTCGATTGGCCTGGAGGGGTACACTCCGACCCGTGCATGGCGGGCACGCGCTTCAGGGCACACCTTCTGCTGTTCCACGCATACCGCACGTTTCGCGCTATTCGTGAAGGGAGGGCTAATTCCTCCCCGCCCGGCGCGTAAAGTCGCGGAGTTTGGGGATTCGCTTCTGGAGGGCTTGGATAAGATCAACCGAGAGCAGGCGAATCCGGCTCGCCTGGCAGTCTCTGCCCCAAAAGCTCGCGCAGTTGCTCTGCCAGACGGTGGCTTGTGGCGGCAATCCGCTCCTTCTTGCCGCTGGTGCTCTCGGAACCCGTGGTCAGCAGCTGGCCCACCCGGATGTCGATGGCAATGCGGCGCGGCCACCATGCCCCTTTCGGCATGGCTCGCTCCGTTCCCGCGATGGCCACCGGAAGGATCGGGGCGCCGCTCTTGAGAGCAAGCAGTGCCGTGCCACCCTGCAGCTCCAGGAGCTGGCCGTCGCGGCTTCGGGTCCCTTCGGGGAACACGCCCACCACCCGTTCCTCGCGCAGCAGCTTGAGAGCATGGTGGATCGCTTCCCGGTCAGCCTCGCCCCGCCGTACCGGAAAGGCATAAACCCAGCGTAGAACCTGGCCGAGCAGGGGGTAGCGGAAAAGCTCGTCTTTGGCCATGAAACAGACGGGCCGTGGCATGACCACACCGATCAAGAGCGGGTCAAGCATGCTCAGGTGATTGATCGCCAGAATCACGGGGCCGTTTCGGGGAACGCGCTCAAGCCCCGTGACCCGCACGCGAAAGTACGGGAGGAGAAGGGCCTGCAGCAGCCTTCTGGCCACTCGGTAAAACGTCAGTCGCCACCTCCCAGGCGTTCACGGCATACGAGAAGTGCTCGGCGCAGGACCGTTTCAAAGTCCTGTCCCGTCGTGTCCAGCGTAACGGCATCTGGCGCCGCCATCAAGGGGCTCGCCGAGCGCGAGGTATCCTGTTGATCGCGCGCTTTCAACTGCTCGGTCAGCGCGCCCAGGTCCACGTCGCCTGCCGCCTGCCCCTCGCCGAGCGCCAGCAGTTCACCCGCCCGGCGCCGTGCCCGCTCCTCCAGAGAGGCAGTGACAAACAGCTTGACGGGCGCCTCCGGCAGCACCACCGTCCCGATGTCGCGGCCGTCCATCACACATGGCCCCTCCTCGGCCAGGTGGCGCTGGTAACCTGCCAGGATATGGCGCACCTCCGGGATGCGTGCCACGGAGGAGGCCGCCTGTCCCACCTCAAGGGAGCGCACGGCGGCGCTGACGTCCCGGCCGTTGAGGAAGACCGGGGTCGGGCCGTCGGTGTTGGGGTCGACGCCCAGCCTGAGGTCCAGGGACCGCACCAGCTCCACAATCCTGGCATGGTGGGCCGGATCGTCCGGAGAAAGCCCGGCTTCGAGGGCCGCCAGCGCGGCCGCCCGATAGGTGGCCCCGGTGTCGACGTATCGGAAGCCGAGCTCCCGAGCCAGCGCTCTGGCAAGGGTGCTCTTCCCGGCGCCCGCCGGCCCGTCCACTGCTACCCAGGAGGGGCGGCCAGTGCTGCCCGCCGATTCCATACTGCTTAGGCTTCGTGCACCTCTTCGACCTGCCCGCCCCCGGCGCGGGCGAGTTCGGCCAGGGCGCGTGCGAAGTTGGGAAACGAAATTCCGACGCATCGGGAGCGCTTCACCACCGACGGTGCACTTCCTGCCAGCGCCGCCACGGCCAGCGCCATGGCGAGCCGGTGGTCCCCATGTGAATCCGCCACTCCCCCCCGGGGAGGCTGCGGCCCGCGGATGCGCATCCCGTCGGGCAGCGCCTCCACGTACACCCCCAGAGAGGCCAGGGCTTCGCAAAGCGCCTCGATGCGGTCCGACTCCTTCACGCGCAGCTCGGCGGCGTCGGCGATGATGGAGATCCCCTCGGCCC
>JBFMCJ010000332.1 GCA_040754675.1 Bacillota bacterium | reverse complement strand
GGTGCGCTGAACGTGGCGTGGATGGTTCCCGCCTGGCTTCAGGTGCTGCACTTGGCCACAGCCGAACTCCTGGTAGCCGCGCTGTCGGGGGCGGCCACCCGCGAGTGGGTGCTGCGACGCACGGGGCCGCCGGCTCTGGCCCGTCCGGTGCCCGCCCCCCGTCTGGAACACCCTGGAGGGACGCCCGCATGAAGGCCGATACCCTGCCGGCGGCACAGGCAGCCGGCGCGTGGCAGCGCGCCGGGCGGGTGGCCAAGGACTACTACCGGCTGGCCAAGCCCGACATCGTGATGCTCATCCTGCTGACGGCGCTGGGGGGCCTGCTTGCGGCACCCGGTGCCGGGATCTCGCTTGGTCTGGCTCTGGCGACGCTCGCCGGCGTGGGGCTCACGTCTGCCGGCGGCGGCGTACTCAACTGCTACATCGACCGTGACATCGACGCCCTGATGCGCCGCACGGCGCGCCGGGCGATCCCCGCAGGGCGAGTTCCGGCGCGCCATGCCCTGGTGTACGGGCTGGCGCTGGCGGCGGCGGGGCTTGCGATCATGCTGCGGTGGGTGGGGTTGTTCGCCGCCGCCCTGACTCTGACGGGGTTCTTGATTTACGTGGGCGTCTACAGCCTCTGGCTGAAGCGGCGCACCCCGCACAACATCGTCATCGGCGGCGCTGCCGGCGCCATGGGGCCGCTCATCGGTTGGGCCGCGGCCGATGCCCCGCTGGGCCTGGCGCCCTGGGTGCTGTTCGGCATCATCTTCTTGTGGACGCCGCCTCACTTCTGGTCGCTGGCGCTGCTGGCTGAGGAAGAGTACCGGCGGGCGGGCGTTCCCATGATGCCCAACACGAGAGGGGCGCACAGCACACGGCGGCAGATGCTCGCCTACACGGCGGCGCTCGCCGTGGTGGCCGTGCTGCCGCCGTTCTTGGGAGTCGGCGGGTGGGGGTACCTGGGCGTGGCGGGCGCGGCCAGCGCCGTGTACGTGGCCCTGGCGGCCCGAGCCTACCTGCGCCCCAGCCGGCAGGTGGACGGGCAGCTTTTCCGGTATTCCATGACATACCTGGCCATTGTTTTCCTGGCGCTAATCGCATCCGCGAGGTGGTAGCCATGACCGAGCCCCACGAAACGCCGCTGCGAGAAGCCGTCCGCACGGATAAGGCGCCCGCCGCCATCGGCCCGTACTCGCAGGCCATCCGGGCAAACGGCTTCATCTACGTCTCCGGGCAGATCGCCCTCGACCCCGCCACCGGGCAACTGGTTGAGGGGCCCATCGAGGTGCAGGTGCGGCAGGTGCTGAGCAACCTCAAGGCCATCCTGGCGGCCTGCGGCGCCACGTTCGAACACGTTGTGAAGACCACCATCTTCCTGCGGTCGATGGGGGACTTCGCCGAGGTGAACCGGGTCTACGCCGAGTTCTTCCCCGAACCGGCGCCGGCCCGCTCGACCGTGGCCGTGGCCGAGCTGCCCCGGGGCGCGGCCGTCGAGATCGAGGCGGTTGCCGTCGATCCGCGCTCGGCGTCCTTGAAGAACGTCCAGAAGAGCACCGTGGCCGCCACGTAGCTCAGGGTCGTCAGGGTGAACGCCGGCTCGAACCCGCCCTTCACCTGCAGAAGGCCGCTCACCACCGGCCCCAGGCCGCCCCTGCCCAGGCTCCCCAGCATGGCCTCCAGGCTGGAGAGGGTGGCGCGGCGGTGCGCCGGCACCAGCTCCATCGCGAACGCCACCGCGATGGGGCCGCCCATGTTCATCAGCACCGACCGGGCGTAGAAGGCCACGGCCGCCCAGCGCAGGTCATACGAGAAGGTCAGCACCAGCAGGAACGGGATCGACAGCGCCTGGGTGAGCGCCACGGTGCGTACCTTGCCGATGCGCCGGGCCAGGGGCGGGGTCAGAAGCGAGCCGGCCGCGTTGAACACCGACGTGAGGGCGAAGATGGCGCCGATCTCCCCCGGCTCCAGCCCGAACCGCAGCCGGAAGAAGATCTGGAAGAACGTGACCATCACGCCGGCCCCGAACCCGATGAGCCCGGCCGGCAGCAGAATCTTTACGAACAGCCGCCGCTCCGTGCGATCCGGCAGGAGCGGCGGCCTCTCGCGACCCGGCGCACGCGGCGGCTCGGAGGGCAGCTGCAGCAGGGGAACCAGCGAGACGACGCCGAGCGCCGCCGCCCCGAGCATGCCTGCCCTCAGCGCCTGCCAGGACATGGCGTCCGTTCCGAGATAACGGGCGGCCAGTTCCGGGACCTGCCCCGCAAGCAGGCTCCCCAAAAAGCCGGTTGCCGTGATGAGGGCAAAGTGCACGGCGAACAGTTCCACCCGCTCGCGCTCGCCCGACTGGGCGGCCAGATACGGCGTTCCAATGACCCACGTCATGGTGCTGCCGACGCCTGAAAGCAGCGAGTAGAAGAGCAGGGCGGCGGCCGAACGCGACAGGGCCAGCCCGAAGCCCGAAGCGGCCAGGATGGCCACCCCTGCGATGAGAAGCGTACGGTATCCCCGGCGGTCGGCGAAGCTCCCGGCAGGAAGCCCCAACGCCAGCACCACGACAGCGGGCAGGGCGTTCATGAGCCCCATGAAGTCCTGCCGGTAGCCGAGGCTGTAGAGGTACAGGTTCAGCAGGAGCGCGTACATGCTGAACGAGATGCCGCTGACAGCGGTGTGCCACAGGTAAAGGCGGGCGCCGGGCGAGAACGTGCGAAGCGCCCTCGCGTAGGTGGCCACGCTCTCGGCAGCGGTGTGACGGAAGCGCTGGAAGGTCTGCACCCTTACCCATTCGGGGGGCTGGAGGCGTCTCCCTGCGCCGGGCGGGCCGCCTGGCGAAGAAAGGGCACCCAGCGGCGCAGTTCCTCTTCGGCCCTAGGGCCCACCACGGGTCGGGCCGGCGGCGCCAGTTCGGCGGCGAATTCGGCGTCGGGGGCGGGCGCGCGGGCCTTGGGCATCTTGCGGGGGCGTTCAGGGCGGGTCGCCGGGAGACCCGGCTGCACGTACTCCTGCGGCGGGAAGGCGAAGACCGTTCGGGAGCGGCCGCCGGCGGGCCGGGGCAGCCCCTCCCGGAAAACCCAGTAGGGGTAGTACCCTTCCTGATCGAACCGCGGCCCCCACCCCTGCGTGTCCACCCGCTCGGGATGGTTGGCGTAGAAGTAGCCGGCGGACTTCAGCAGTTGGGCGAGGCGCACGAAGTCGATGTCGAACGGCAGCACGGTGCGCACCTGGCCCTGCTCGATCCAGACGGGCAGCTTCTCGCCGCCCACCTCAATGAACTGCTTGGGCGTCTGCCCCCGGCGGCGGGTGCGGGGCCGATCCTCGGGCGGCATGGGGTCGCATCTCCTCTCCGGGTCCTGCGGCGCCCGTTAGGCGCCGGGCATAGCCTGCCCCCGGGTGAGGCGCGTGATCGAACCGGTCCTGCCCGATGAGTTTACCAACTGGATGTACATGGCGAAGACCGTCTTCGGCGAGGTGCGGGGCGAGGGGGATGCGACGCGCCGGGCCGTGGCGTGGGTGATCCGGAACCGCGCTCGCGACCCGGCTCACCGGTTCGGCCACTCGGTCTGGGAGGTCGTTACCCGCCCCTATCAGTTTTCGTGCTGGAACCGAGGCGACCCCAACCGGGAAGCCATCCTGCACCCCATGCGGGCGCCGCTCGAGCGGGAAGCGTGGCTCGAGTGCGTGCGGGTGAGCTGGCAGGTGCTGTCCGCTTCGGAGGCCGACAACCCCATTCCCGGCGTGTACCACTATCACGACACCAGCATCCCGCCGCCCGCGTGGACGCGGGGACTGGAGCCGGTGCAAGTGCCGGGCGTGATGCGGCTTCGCTTCTACCGAAGCCCCGGGCGGACGGACGCCCCAGCCGATGACACGCCGGGCGTGGATAAGATAAGATAGCTGACGGGCCATCACGACACGGGCCTCGCCCCGATGTACGCGGCCTACGCTGGCCTGCCGGCCGGCCTCCTGCGGTGAACCGGGGAGGCGACCGGAGTAAATGGCTTCTCAGGGCAACTATCCGCCGGAGGCCTTACTGCTGGCGCTTGCGGCGCAGATCGGCAACTCGGCGCGAGAACTCTTGCTGCGTTCCGGTTTCGGGGCGTTGCTGCAGCAAAACGGCCAGACCCTATCCCGGATGCTGGCGGAGGCCCTCCGGCCCGGCGGAGCGCCAGAAGGGGCGTGGGCCGAAACGGCCATCTCACCGGACGAGCGGGACCGCCCGAGCGAACGCCGGGCGGCAGTGGCCGGCGCGCTGGTGCGCTTCTGGTCGCAACAGGCCCCGCCGCGAACGCTCCAGCGCTACGGTGAAGCTATCGACGCCGGCACGCCCGCCGGACGTTGGGAACTCCTGGCGCTCACCATCCTGATGGGAGCGCCGGTGCGCCGTGCCAGCGTGGAGGAGACCTTTTGCGAACTGCGCCGGGAGGGGCTGCTGGACCTCCGGGCGGCGGCGGCCGCGCGGCCCGACTGGTGCGAGGCCGTGGACCGGGTCATGGCGCGCTCCTACCGCGGGCCGGTGCGGAAAGATCTCCAGCGGCAGCGCCTCGCCGGCGCCGCCCGGGCCCTGCTGGAGCGCTGGCACGGCGATCTCAACAACCTTTACGCCGAGGCCGGG
>JBFMCJ010000331.1 GCA_040754675.1 Bacillota bacterium | reverse complement strand
GAAATTCCTCCTTGATCCAGGCCATTCAGTGGCCGTCCGGGCGACTTCCTACGCCTCGGGCGGGCGCCGGGGCTTCAACCGCCGTCGCCAGCCGGCCACCACGAGCCCGGCCACGAGCGGTACACCCGGCCACGCATACAGCGGCCACGCCGGGTCGCCCCGCACCGCCCGCACGGTTCGCGCGCTGTTTGGCACGGGCTTCCCCTCGGCGTCCACCAGCCGCAGTTCGTAAGTCGCTCCGGCCCTGAGCTGCAGCTGGACCTTGAACGCCACAAACGACGGCTGGCGTCCCTGAAACTCCGGCCTGGACGGGTCGAAGTCCACGATGCGGTAGCCCAGCGCGTATCCGGGCGTCTGTTCGACGTAGTAAGGGCGAGGTTCGGCGGTGGCTACCACCTGCCCGCCCTGCAGCACCTGGAGCGTCACGCCCCCGAGTTCCTCGCCCAGCACCCACTGCCAGGCGCTTCGCTGGCCGGATCCGGCCAGGGGCTTGGCCAGCTCCAGCATGCGGCTGTAAGCGTAGCGGTTCAGTTCGCTGGCCGCAAAAGCCTTGAGGTAGAAGGTGGTCTCGCTCGACACGTAGAGCGCCTCGGCCGGGTCGCCTGACTCGACGGGCATCGTCCACTTGCTCTCAGGGATGATCTGGTAACCGACCCCGGTGCGCCGCGGTGCGAAGACCTCCAGCTCCTTGCGGGCGGCCTCGACCTCTTTGCCGTCCTCCCCCACCAGGCGCAGCGTGTACTCGCCCGCCGGGAGTTGCACCACGAACCCCTCCGCCGGCTGCATCACCAGGAGCCTGGGCGGTTCGGGCGGTTCGGGCGCCTTGGGCAGTTTCTCGGGGTCGGCGGGCTTGCCGGTGCGCTGCACCTCTTCCAGGATCCGCGCCATCCGGTCCCGCCAGGCCTCTTCGGCCTGGCGGTAGGCCTCCGCCTGGTCGTAATAGACATTGATGGCGTCCTGGTAGCGGCGGTACGCCTCGTGGGCCTCCTCGCCAACCGCGAGCTGCACCTCGCCGCCCATGTAGCCCTCGGGGTAGACGAACGTGTACGGCGCCCGGTCCAGCGTCGCCACCACCTGGTCGCCCCGCAGCACCTCCAGGCGTCCGGGGATGACCCGGCGATAGCCCATCCAGTCGGCCATGTACTCCTGCGTGATGGGCCAGTAGTAGACGTCTGTCTCCAGCACGTCGAGAACGTGCCGGGTGGACGCCGTCAGGTAGATGGTGTCCGCGTTCGCCGGGGCGAAGGTGCCTGCAAACTCCTTGCCCGTCCACGTCGTGATGCCGTAGACGATCTGGCGTTGCTTGACCGGCTCCGCGGCGAACGCCGTCCCGGCCGCCGGCCCCCACGCAAGCGCCAGGCCCAGCCCGGCCAGAACGCCAAGTGCCGCAAGCCGGTTGCCCCGGCCAAGCCGCTTTCGCCTCATCAGCGCCGCACCCCCTTGCGCTGGAATATCCAGGCCGCCAGCGCCATGAGAACGGCCGTGTACAGCACCGACGAGCCCAGGGCCACCAGGTACGCCGAACGCTCGCCCATCAGCAGCGCCGCGCTCCCCCGGCTGTAGTACTCCACCGGCGAGATCCAGGCCATCACCTGCTGCGTGCTGTCCACCACCATCCGGGCGAATGCCAGAAGGTCGGTCAGCCGCTCGCCCGGGATGGCCATCAGCACGGCGTGCGCCACGTCGAACAGCGTGAAGAAGAGCATCAGCCCCAGAAAGACGAGAACGGAGATGAAGACCCGGCGGCTCAGCGCCGAGACCGCCAGCCCCAGCGCCACCACGCACCCGGCCAGGGCCAACGAGAGCAGGAGAAGCTGAAGCACCTGCCCCGGGAAGCCCAGGTTGGTGTAAGCGGCCGTCACGCCGAAGTACAGCAAATAGAAGAGCATCACCACGGCGAACGACGCCACGGGCTGAAGGAACTTCCCCGCCAGGTAGGAGAGGCCGTCCACCGGCCCGTAGAACAGCACTTCGAGCGTGCCGCTGTCCCGCTCGCGGGCGATGGCAACCGCCGCCATCAGGCCGAGGTAGATGGTCAGCAGCCACATGGCCAGGAAGAACGGGTAGCTGATGGGGCTGCCCAACACGATCAGGCCGTTTTGCTCCACCTGCCACAGGGCGTTTCGCATGGCGAAGTGCGAGACGCCCAGGAGCACCAGCGACACGGCCAGGTAAAGCGAGAAGCCGAACAGGTGCGACCGCAGGTCGCGCCCGGCGATGGTCAGCGCGACGTGCCCACGGGTGATCGGCGCTCCCGTCATGACGCCATCCCCTCTCGGGCCAGGAGCGAGATGTTGTTTTCCGTAATGGTGACGAACGCTTCTTCCAACGACATCTGCCGGGTCTGCATGCTCAGCACCACGCCTCCTGAACCGGCGATGGCCCGGGAGATGGCGCCCCTCAGGTCATCGCCGGCGCGGGTGCGGATGACCAGCCGGGAGTCCGTCGGGTCCACCGCCCGCACCCCTTCCACCGCGCGCACAGCCCGCACGATGGGCTCGTCGAGGCGCTCCAGCTCCACCTCGAGTTCAACCTCGGAGGAGAGGCGGGCTCGCAGGCCGTCCATGGTGTCCTCGGCCAGAAGCCGCCCGCGGTGGATGATCCCGACCCGGCGGCAGAGGCGTTCGACCTCGGAGAGGATGTGGGAGGAAATCACGAGCGTCTTGCCGCGGCGGTTCTCCTCGAGGAGCAGGTCCCGCACCTGGCGGATGCCGTAGGGGTCGAGCGACGAGACAGGCTCGTCCAGGATGAGCAGATCCGGGTCGTGCAAAAGCGCCCGGGCCAGGCTCAGCTTTTGCTTCATGCCCTTGGAGTAGCCGCCAACGAGCTCCCGGCGGCGGTCCGCAAGCTCCAGGCGTTCGAGGAGCTGGGCGATGCGGACATGTGCCAGGGGCACCCGGTAGAGCCTGCCGAAGAACTCCAGGTACTCCTGGGCCGTCATCTCCTCGTAGAGGTAGTGAAACTCCGAGAGCACCCCGATGCGCCGGCGCACCTCGAAGGAGCGGCTGCGCCCGAGCTCCTGACCGAACAGCCAGACTCGGCCCTCGCTCGGCTGCGTCAGCCCCAGCACCATCATGATGGTCGTGGTCTTACCGGCCCCGTTGGGCCCCAGAAAGCCGTAAATCTCGCCCGGAGCCACGTGCAGATCGAGGTGGTCGACCGCCACCACCCCGCCGGGGAAACGTTTGGTGAGGCCTTCGGTGCGGAGCACCATCCCGCTGTTCGCCCCCAAACCGCACCTGTCATCGGCACGCGCTGCGTAAGATGGCATCAAGGGCGGCCCGTCCACGCCCGCCGCCCAGTATACCAGAAAGTTCGACGCCCCCACGCTTGCGCCTCGCGGTCGCGGCTGGAAAAGGTGGAACGGCGTTGCCCCGGTGGCGGGGCGAGGTTATGATGAGAGCGCCATGGGCCAGGCGCGTACCGTCTGCGAAAACCGCAAGGCCCGCCACGACTACGAGATCCTGGAGACCATGGAGGCGGGCCTGGTCTTGAGCGGCAGCGAGGTGAAGTCGCTGCGCCTTGGCCGCGCCCAGCTCCGGGATGCGTATGCCCGCGTCGCCAACGGCGAGCTTTTCCTGGTCGGCGCGCACATCAGCGCCTATCAGGCCGGCAGCCCCTTCGACCACGACCCGGTGCGCCCGCGCAAGCTGCTGATGCACCGCCGGGAGATTGCCCGGCTCGCCGGACGGGTGGCGGAAAAGGGGCTGACGCTGGTGCCGCTTCGCATTTACTTCAACGACCGGGGCCTGGCCAAGGTGGAGCTGGCGCTGGCCCGGGGCCGCAAGGTGTACGACCGGCGGGAGGCCATCGCCCGCCGCGACGAGCAGCGCCGCATCCAGCAGGCGCTCGCGGAGCGGGCCCGCGGCTCCCGTTGACAGGTACGGCGGCTGCCGCTAAGCTGGTTTTGGGCCGTTCATCAGCTTTCGTGGGGGTGAGTCAGGTTCGACGTGGGTGCGGGTGGCCGCGGCTGCGAGCCGAGCGCCTGCGACTCGTAAAACCGCAGGGCAGTCAATAACTGCCGAGCCTGAGTACGCACTGGCTGCCTGATCTAACAGGCGGCCCGTCCGCCTGACAGCGTTCCCGCCGCTGCAGGGCCGGGCGTAATCTAGCGGGATACTCCGGTTGCCTCGCTCCCGGGCGGCCGGGGGAAATGCAGGGAGATGGCGGCCGCCATGTCCGGCTCCCGGGATCCGGCGGCGGCGAGCACTGGCAAACGGGAGACACGCTCGTAGAGGCTGTGGTGGCCCGACTTACGGACGGCGGTGCAACTCCGCCCACCTCCACCACCTTTCAAACGCCAGGGGCTCCGGTCAGACGGCCCGGAGCCCCTGCTGTTTTTCCGGGCGGCGTCCGGCGGCCGGGAGGAGCCTGACCGGGCATACCGGCGGCCGCACGGGCATAACGTTGACAACAACCCGGTACGGTTGGAAGCAACCGCCAGCGCACCGCAAACATGGTGACCCGTTGACACGCGGCCCTCGGATGTTATAATGCACCTCAAACCTATCTGGACAGCGTGCCCAGCGGTCCGTGTCCCTGGAATCACCGTCCCAGACAACTTCACAGGGCGATACACAGGCGAAGAAGGGGAGCAGTAGCCGGCCACCCTGGC
>JBFMCJ010000330.1 GCA_040754675.1 Bacillota bacterium | reverse complement strand
AGCTCGCGTAGCGCCTCGAACACCGTCGCTCGGGCAAGCCCCGTGAGCTTGCGGAGTCGAGCCGTACCCGGGTGACAAGTCCCGTCCGGCCCCAGGTGCCAGGCGAGCGCCACGAAGACCAGGCGGGCGCTTGGGCTCAAGGTGCCGGGCGACTCGAACAGCCTCCGGAGAGCGCTCAGGGTCGGTGCCCAGGGCTCCCAACCAGGGGAGTCGCGCGACCGCTTGGCATCTGGCGTATCCATGCCCCGTCACCCGTCCGTGCGGGCGTGGCGATGGAGCCGCCGCGACTCCGCTTCAATCCGGCGGAGCCGGGTGACGAAGCCGGCGTAAGCGCTATTCCAGTAGGCCGCGATGATGCTCTTGTCGTCGGTGTCCAGCTCGTAAGCGACCCCGAACCCCGAGTCAGGATCTGGCACGACGCGCACGCGAATGCCGCGCATGGCAGCGTAGGCGGCTTCGTAGCGGTTGAGGGTGCGAATCATGGTGGTCACTCCTCACGCGGCCCGGGTGTGATGCTCCCGCTCCTGTTCTTCCATCCACGCCAGAAGCGCCGCCACGCGAAAGCGCACCTTGCGGCCAAGGCGCAGGTGGGGAATGCGGTTCTCCCTCGCTAGGCGAAGCACGGTGACAGGATGAAGACCCAGCAGCTCCGCTGCCTTCCTGTGGTCGATGGTTCGCAGGTCTTCTTCGCTCGTGGTCATGTTGGTGCCCTCCTATCGCGCGCTGGAACGGCCCTGGGGTATGCCAGGACAGGCCGGGGGTACGCGAAAAACCCCGCCCGGGTGGGCGGGGTCAACATACGGGGTCGCCGCTCTCAGGCGAGTGCGTCGAGATTGAGTGTCCAGGGCTCCGGCGCCGGCTCGGTCACCAGTTCGTACAGGCCATCACCCCGGAGCCGAAATACCTGCCGGACCCGCAGGCCCGCCGGCCACTGGTGCAGGGCTGCGTCCCTGACGTACCGCCACCGCAAGGCGATGCCACCCACGCCGGGCGACAGGGCGACATGGCCCACGGCGACGTTCAGACCGTCGATGAGCCAGCGCAGCTCTTCCGGCGCCTCTCCTCGGGCGATCAGCAGCGCGGCCACCGCGTCGGGCGTGATGGTCGGCGCATGGCGCCACGGTTCGGGAGCTTCGGCCAGGACTACGCCCAGGCGGTAGGCGCCGAGGGCGGCTGCCCGGGCTTCCCGGAGCACAGGCACCCGGGTGCCCTTCCGGAGCAGCGTCCAAGTCGCGAATGCCTGGGCCGCGGTATCATGAGGGTACTCGCCAGTGCGCCCGCGTTGTCCAGGCCCACCGCGGATCCTTTCCGGCCCCGGCATGAGCCCCTCATGGACCCACCGCCCCAGCGTCCCCAGGGGTACGGACACCCCCCTGGACTCGAGCTCTCGCCGCACGTCGGCAAGGGTCACGATACAGGCCTCCCATCGTGCCTGCCACTGCATCTCCGTCTCAAGGACGCGGTAGTCCCGCACCTGCCATCGGGTGGCCATCTCGGGGATGAGGGCGATAGCGTCACGAACAGCTTCCGCGTGCAGCGTCGCCAGCGCAGCCGCCTCCTAATGGGCGCGGGGATCCCGCAGTCACTCTTCACGGCATGAAGAGTACACCCGAACGCGCCGCCTGTCAACCTCTTGTGCCACACTTCGCGGCCACTGGGAGGGCAGGCGGGATGCAGGGACACCCAAGAGCTTTGCCAGGCGCTCTCGGGTCTCGTCGCCGGCTCGAACTTCGCCGCGCATCCATCGGTAGACGTGGCCCCAAGAAACACCCGCCTTCGCCGCGAGCTGCGGCACCGTGTAACCGGCCAACATGGCCATGACCTTCAGGGGATGGGCACCCATCGACTCACGCTCCTCTCCGTTCGCGCGAACGACGCTGCAAACGGGCACCCTTGCGCGGAAACCGGTGACTCCTAAAATCCGGCAAAACGCTGGAAAGCGCTCATGAACCCCAGACGGCGCCACGACGGGGGAAAGTCGGGGTGGCGGTTGCGGTCAATTTTCCAGGATTCACGCCCGTTTATGGACCCAAAGCGACTCCAAAACCGGCGGTTGCGGGTTCAAGTCCTGCCGCCCCTGCCAGTCCCCACACGCCGCCCGATCTACGTCCTCCCCGGCCCGCCCGGCGGGTCGAACCAGCCCCGGGCTCGCAGGTACCAGTAGGTGCCGAACCCGACGGCCGCCATGAGCACCAGCGCGAGGGGGTAACCCCACAACCACTCCAGCTCCGGCATGTGACGGAAGTTCATGCCGTAAATGCCGGCGATCAGCGTGAGCGGGATGAAGATGGCGCTGACCATGGTCAGCCGCTGCATGACCAGGTTGAGCCGGTCGGTGCGCAGCGACAAGTACATCTGTACCACGTTGTCGAGCAGCCGCAGTTCGTTCTCCACAATGGCCATCAGCCGGTCGGCGTGGTCAGAGATGTCGCGAAAGTAAAGCGCTGCCCCATCGGAAACCAGCCCCCTCCGCTCCCGGCCCAGGTGGGCGAGCGCCTCGGACTGCGGCCTGAGGCTGCGCCGGGCCGTCAAGAAGGTCCGGCGAAGGCGGGTGATCTCAGGCCACGGGTTTTCCTCCGAGCGTTCCAGCACCTGGTCTTCCAGTTGCTCCCGGGCCTCGACCAGCCGCTCGATGACCGGAAACAGCCCATCCACGATCGCGTCCACCACCAGATGGGCCACGAACTCTGGGCCACGGCGCATCAGTTGCGGGTGGGCGGCCAGCCTGCGCCAGACTTGCTCGATCTCCTGGGCCGGTTCGAGGTGCACCGTGACGAGGTACGACCGGTGCAAGAACAGGTCCACCTCACCCAATCGCAGCTCCGCACGAAGCCCCGTCCCCTGCAGCACGAAGCGGTGCAGGGCCACGAACAGATACTGGGGATACGGATCCACCTTGGCGAACTCGCTCAGCGACCGGGCGTCCTCGATGGACAGCGGGTGAAACCCGAAGGGATCCTGCAGGAGATTCCACTCGGCCTCGCTGGGGGCTTCCAGGTCCAGCCAGAAGACGGGCTCCTCCTCGACCCAGGACCGGACCGCCTGCGTGGCCTGGGCGCCGTCCAAAACGGAGAGGCTTCCGTCCGGCATGACTCGGATCAGGCGGGCGGGGATGGGGCGTCACCTCCTGTACGGCCCGGGACGCGCGAGGCACCGGCCAAGAGGCCGGCCGGTGCTCAACAGGTTCAGCGCGAACCTGCGGGAAAGCCTCAAAGACGTCCCGCTGGCCTCCTTGTGGAGGCGAGTTGAGCCCGGCTCGGCATTGGCCGGTGCCTCTCGGTAACTAAGATGACCTGAGTGAGTCCGTTTATACGGCGGTAAGCCGCTTCGCCCCGAGCAACCCCTGGGCGTCCAGCCATTCGATGATGTCCCTGAAGACCTCTTCATGCCCCGGATCGTTGAAGATCTCGTGGTACCTGCCGGGATACAGGCGCAAAGCCTTGCGGCCATACGTAACCCCCTCGAACACGGCCCGGGTGGCCTCCGGGTCCACCACCCGGTCGTCTTCGCCCTGCAGGAACAAGGCCGGCACGGAAAGGCGATCGGCCAGCTCGTGCCTTGCGCGCCACGCCGCCCGGCTGCACTCCACGAACCACCGGGGTGTCGCCGTGGTGCCGACGAGCGGATCTTCACGGTAGGCTCGCACGACCTCGGGGTCGCGGCTCAGCTGTTCGGGGAGGATGTTGGCCGGCCGCTGAAGGCGCGGCAGCAGCCGAGATATCACCGGGGCCAGCGCCCTTTCCACCCGGCTGACCTTCATTCGCAGCGCAAACCACGGCGACGAGACCACCAGCGCCGCGATGCTCGCGGGGTGGGCCACAGCGTACGAAAACGCGATGAGGCCGCCCAGGCTGTGGCCGATCATGATGGGCCGGCGCTGGTCGCCCGCACGCTGCGCGACCATCCCGACGAACTGCCGGAGGTCGTCCAGATACTCGCCGAACCGGTCGACGTGGCACCGCGGCCCGTCGGAACGGCCATGGCCCCGCTGGTCGAGCGCCGCGACCTCCAGCCCGTGCTGAACGAGGAACTCCGCCACATGGCGGTACCGGCCGCTGTGCTCGTTGGCTCCGTGAACGATCACCACATGCCCCCGGGGCGGCTCGCGTCCCCGCCAGAACCGGAAGAACAGCCCAACACCGCCGCCTGCCGTGAGGTACCCGGTCTGCTCCTGCATCTTTCAGGCACCCCGTTCGAGCCGCTTTCCGAAGATCAGGTAGGGGTGGTCGGTGCCGTCGAAGCGGATGGGTCCCGCGACCAGCTCCCAGCCCCGGCTCCTGTACATTGCCACGGCCACCGTGGGGCCCTGCCGGGTGGAGAGAAGAGCCCGGCGGTGCGGGAGCCCTTCGAGGAGGCGATCATGAAGACGGCCGCCGATTCCCTGCCCCTGATAGGACGGGTGGACGTGGAGTTCGACCAGTTCGAAGTGGTCGCCGAGCCACTCACGCGCCTTCGCCCCGTCCAGGTGGCGTGCCACCTGTTCCGTCCACCACTGCCCTCTCCGGCCGGTGTAGCCGTAGGCAAACCCGACCGGAGCTTCGTGGAGAAACGCCACCACGCACCGGAAGCCGTCCCGGTCGGCGTGGGAGAGCAACAGGTGGACGAGGTGCCCGGCGGGAGGCGGCCC
>JBFMCJ010000329.1 GCA_040754675.1 Bacillota bacterium | reverse complement strand
CGCCTCCTTCGGCTTCATGGTTGGAGGCTCCTTTCCAGGCGCAGGGGGTTGGGCCTGTTCGAGTACCTTTTACTTTTGAGGCAACGACCCCATTTCGAGTACTTTTCTTTTGAGGCAAGGCGGGCCCTTTCGCTGCCCCGCCATGTCGTGTATAATCAGTGGCGTCGGCGGGCCTGTAGCTCAGTGGGAGAGCGCTGCAATCGCACTGCAGAGGCCACGGGTTCGAATCCCGTCAGGTCCACCACCCACGTATATCATCAGGCCGCAAATCCACCAGCCTTCTTGACCATGCTCGCATCCGGCCGCGTTCAGCGCAGCGCTGCGCGGCCGTCCGGCCCCTTGTTGCAGGTGCTTGCGGGGCAAGACTGTCGCCGGTATGATGAGGCCACAGACCTGACGGGGTCGGGAGCGAAGACCTGAGGCGAACCGGGGCCCTATGGTGACTCAAGACCGTCCGGATATGAACAACGGCGAGGCACGACCGCCGCTTTTGGTGGTCATCGAAGTTCCAAAGGGCACGCAAAACAAGTACGAGTACGATTCTCGCTCGGGGCGCATGGTGCTCAACCGGGTGCTGTATTCACCCATGTACTATCCCGGCGAGTACGGGTTTGTGCCCGAGACCCTGGCCGAGGACGGGGACCCGCTGGACGTCCTGGTGATGTCCAGCATCTCGACTTTTCCGGGCTGCGCCGTGCCGGTACGGGTCCTCGGCGCCCTGGACATGATCGACGACAAGGGGCCGGACACCAAGATTCTGGGCGTCGTCAGCGTGGATCCCCGCTTCGAGGAGGTGAGCGCGCTGGTTCAGGTGCCTCACCACTTCCTGCGGGAGGTCGAGCACTTCTTTAAGGTCTACAAGGACCTCGAGGGCAAGCCCTGTGAGATCCGGGGATGGCGGGATGAGGCTGAGGCCTGGCGGCTCATCGGAGAGGCGCGGCAGCGCTTCGAGCAGTTGCGCGCCGGCCGGTAGGGCACACCGGGGTTCGGCGCTCCGCACGCGGTGAGAGCAAGCGAAAGAAGTGCCCGCGTCCGTAATAGACGCGGGCACTTTCGTCCGAGTACGGCTGCAGGGCACCCTACGGCAGCATGGCCACCAGGTTCTGCGCGGACTGCAGCCACTCCAGCACCGGCTGCGGCAAGAGCATCAGCAGGAGCGTGGCGGCCACCGACACGCCCACGGCCAGGGCGGTTCCCGCCGGAAGGGGTGCAGGCGCCGAGGCCGGCTGCGCGCTCGTCAGGTACATGCGCCGCACGATGCCGTAGTAGTAGCCAGCCGAGATGGCGCTGTTGACCACCATGACCATGGCGAGCCACACCATGTCGGCGCCGACCGCCGCCCGGATGAGGTAGAACTTGCCGAAGAAGCCCGCCGTGGGCGGAATCCCGATGAACGAGATCATGAAGATGACCGTGGCCGCCGCCACCCACGGCACGCTTCGCCCCAGCCCCTCGAAGTCGTCGAGCATCTCTTGGGGGCGGGTCAGCGAAAGCCATGCGATGACGGCGAAGGTCCCGGCGACCATGAACAGGTACGCGAAGAGGTAATACAACATGGCGCCAATCGCGTCGGGCGTCCCGACCGCGAGCCCCACCAGCACGTAACCTGCCTGGGCGATGGCCGAGTACGCCATCATGCGCTTGACGCTCGTCTGCACCAGCGCGGCCGCATTCCCGTACGTCATGGTAGCCACCGCCAGCACGGCGAAGATGAGCTGCCACTGATCAGCAAGCGGCGCAAAAGCGCCGCTGAAGACCCGCACCATGGCCGAAAAGGCCGCGGCCTCAGATCCCGCGATCAGCAGTGCGCTCACCGGGGTCGGCGCACCGTGGTAGACGTCGGGCGCCCACATGTGAAACGGCACGGCCGCCGCCTTGAAGGCGAACGCGGCCAGCAGGAACCACATACCGGCCAGCGCCACCGGCCGCCACTCGCTTCCGACCGCCACCGCCTGCCGGATCGCCTCCACGTGGGTGCTCCCGGAGACCCCGTAGACCAGCGAGATGCCGAAGAGCAGCAGCGCCGACGTCATCGCGCCGATGAGGAAGTACTTCAGCGACGCCTCCAGCGACCGGGCGTCGTCCTTGAGCATGCCGGCCAGCACGTACGAGCTGATGGACAGAAGCTCCAGCCCCAGGTAGATCATCAGCAGGTCACGAGATGACGCCATCATGACCATGCCCAGCACGGCGAAGACGAGCAGCGAGTAGAACTCGCCGGCGTGGATCTCGCGCTTGACGACGTATGGGTGAGCCAGGAACACCACCAGAAGCCCGGTCAGCAGGAACAGGGCTTTGAAGAACAGCGCGTAGGCGTCCACGGTCAGCATGCCCTGCCACGCCTCGCCCGGCACGCCTGCGGCGGGCCACAGGCTCCCCAGGGCGAACAGGAAGGACGCCGCGGCGACGGCCCCAGACACCTCCCGCCGCTTCCAGGTGAGGTCCGCCCCGATGACCGCAAGCCCGCCCGCCGCCAGCAGTAGCTCCGGCAGGGCCATCAGCCACTCCATCGCGTCACAGCCCTCCCACTCGGGTCAGAAGCGCCGAGAGCGACGGGTTGAAGAGGTTAAGCAGCGTGGAGGGCGCCACCCCGAACAGGACGATGAACGCCACCAGCGGCGCGCTGACGATGGCCTCCCGCAGCGTGAGGTCAGGCAGCCGGATAGCCGCCAGCACCCCGTGACCCGCGCCGCCGTGCGACCCGTGCCCGGCCAGCTGGGCCGAGCCGTGGCTTGCGGCGTGCACGGAGGCATCACCCATCAGGATGCGGTTCATCATCCACAGGTGGTACGCCGCCGTTAGCACCATGCCGACGACGGCCACCCACACGAACCCCGCCATCACCTGGTAGGCGCCCGTCAGGGTGAAGAACTCGCCCGCAAACCCCGACAACCCGGGCAGCCCCAGGTTGGCGAACGCAGCGAACGCCAGCAGCGTGGCCGCCACCGGCATCCTGGTGAACAGCGCGCTCATCTCGTCCAGCATGCGCGTGTGGGTGCGCTCGTAGATGACGGTGCCCGCGAAGAAGAACATCATCGGGGAGATCAGCCCGTGCGACACCATGACGAACAGCCCGCCCGCCATGGACATCGACGTCATGGCCGCAAGCCCCAAGAGTACGAAGCCCATGTGGCTGATGCTCGAGTACGCCACCATCTTCTTGAAGTCCCGCTGCGCCATGGCCACGAGCGCGCCATAGACGATGTTGATGACGCCCAGCACGGCCATCACCACCGCGAACGCCTTGGCCGCGTCCGGCAGCGTGGGGTAGCTGATCCGGTAAAACCCGTACGTGCCCATCTTCAGCAGCACGCCGGCAAGCAGCATGCTGCCCCCGGTGGGCGCCTCGACGTGGGCGTCAGGGAGCCACGTGTGGAACGGGAAGATCGGCACCTTGACCGCGAAGCCGAAGAAGAACAGCAGGAAGATCCAGTACTGGGCCGTGGGACTCAAGCGTGCCTTTTCGGCGATCTCGAGCATGTCGAACGTCCCGAGCCCGCCCTGGAAGTACAGGGCCAGGATGCCAACCAGCATGACCACCGAAGCGAGCAGCGTGTAGATGAAGAACTTGATGGCCGCATACTCCCGCCGGGGCCCGCCCCAGATGCCGATGATGAAGTACATCGGCACCAGGACCAGCTCCCAGAAGATGTAGAACAGGAAGTAGTCCAGCGCCACGAAGACCCCCAGCATGCCGGTCTCGAGCAGCAACATGAGGGCCATGAACTCCTTGACCCGGTCCTCGATGTTGAACGAGACGAGGATGGCCAGGGTCGTGATGAGGGCCGTGACGATCAGCATGGGGAAGCTGATCCCGTCCACGCCCAGGTAGTACTGGATGCCCACGCTGGGAATCCAGGGCGCCCGCTCCACGAACTGCATGCCCTGGGCGGTCGTGTCGAACCGGGCCCATATGATGGCCACCAAAGCCACCGGGACCAGCGACGCCGCCAGCGCCACGCGGCGCAGGAGCTGCTTGTTCTCCCTCGGGAGCAGCATGAGGATGAGCGAGCCGACGAGCGGTGCGAAAACCAGTGCGCTCAGCATCTTGAGGCGTTAGCCTCCCATCGTGAAAATGATGAGCCCGACTACTACCGAAGCGAACAGCGTCAGCGCATAGGCCTGCACGTAGCCGACCTGCGCCCGACGCAGCTGGTTGCCCGCCGCCACGGTTCCGGATGCGGTCAGGTTGACGGCGCCGTCGATGACGTGCTGATCCACGTAGCTCGTTCCCTCGGAAACGCCCCGGGTGAAGCGGGCCGTGAAGTTCACCAGCCCGTCGATGACGGCGAGGTCAAACCAGGCGCAGATCCTGGCGAGGGCCACCGTGCCCTGCACGAACAGCCAGTGGTAAAGCTCGTCCACGTAGTACTTGCGCTTCAACAGGGTGTGCACCGGGCGCAGCGCCCGCACCACGGCCTCGGCGGGGATCAACCGCCAGGCGTAGATGGCGAGCGCCGCCAGCACCCCGAAGAGCGCGCCCCCGATGGCCAGTCCCGTGACCGTGGAACTGGGCTCGAGTTCGTGGAACTCCTCGAAGAAGACGAGGTGCCCGAAGGCGAAGTTCGAGAGCGGCGAGTTCCACAACCCGATGAGCGCCGCCGGAGCCGCCAGGGCAACCAGCGGCCAGGTCA
>JBFMCJ010000328.1 GCA_040754675.1 Bacillota bacterium | reverse complement strand
CCCGGTGGCGTGCGCGTCCCCTTTCCAACCCTCAACGGGGTCAGGATGGATCCCACGGGATGCATCCTTGTCCTTTCAAACCCCTGATCAAACCCCAGCCTTAACCGGAAACCGAGCAGTCTCCTAGGGCCCGCAACGGTTGAATGCGAGGGCGCTCCCGCTACTGGAGTTCCAGCGTCCAGTTGAGTAACTGTAAACGCCGCGATACATCGGCTCTGGCATCGATGAGCCGCTCCAGCTCCTCGATTAGCCTCGGCACATCGGGTGCTTCGGCGATCTCGTCCTGGTAGAGCCGAATGTAGCTCTTGGCCTCACCGAACACTTTGGCCTCGTCAACGTCGAGCTGTTTCGCCTCGCGAAGAAGCTCGGCCGCGCACGGGTCCCCGGAAGACCAGTTGGTCTTCTGGATCCGAGTTTCAAGACGCCGGATCGCGTCCTCGAGCTGATTGCGGCGACGGCGCAGCTCGTTGACGTCGATGCCTGGATAGAGCACCTCGACGACGGTGTCCGTGGTGCGGCGCTCGCGAGCGAGCCAGCCGCGGTCGCGCCGGGTCTGCGAGGCGGCCTCGATGAGACCGTTGTACATGTCTCGAGTGCGCTTGAGGCGCCGCAGTTCAATGAGCGCTTCGGCGACCTTCACCGCAGTCATCTCTCCTCCTCAAGGGCCGTGGCGGACGGCCGCCGGCCCGGTTTAGACGAGTCACCCGGCTGGGGCGAGAAGGCGCGGACACACGGAGAGTCTACCAGCGCAACTCTGGAAGTGTCAATGGGTATTTTGAAGATACCCATAAGTCTTCGCCCGCGGCGCCGCGATGTGGGCGGGACGCCGGGTTCCCAGAATTCTTCGGCGACCATCGAAATCCGGATGGTGGCTCCGGAGGGTCTGAAGGCGACATCCGCGCCGTCCCGAGGCCGCTTTCTCTGCGACGGCTGAGCCCAAAGGAAATCGCCCCTATAGGGACGGGGCCGTTCCGGCTGGTGCCGTTCGGCGCCGACACGGCGGTGCTGGAGAGATTCCCCAACTACTGGCCTCGTGGCGCGCTCGATGCCCTGCGCCACGTGCGTCTGTAAGCGTTGGCTCGACGCCCCGCCTGTTAAACGAACCGGTAGGAGGACGCCGACCAGTGGATAGGAGTCCAGCGCAATGCGGCTGGCTCGATACCACGGTATTCGTTCACGTGTTATTCGAGAACGATCCCCATCGCGAGCGGTGCAAGGAGATCCTCGAGGACCTGGAGAACGGCCGCGCCGAGGGTTGGATCGACCCGCTCGTTGTACACGAACCTATGTCCTACCACGCTGCCAGCCGAAGTTCCGGGAGCGACGGGAAACTCTTGCCTGCCTCATGCACTTCCTGCTGCTGGACAATGTCCACGCTGAGAACAAGGCGGCCCTGACGGAGACGTTGCAGGAATGGGCCAAGGGCGAAACGGGCTTCGCGGATGCCCGGCTGCGCGTCCTTGCGAGAGCCCATGGGATGCCGGTGTGTACCGTCAACGCGGGCGATTTCCCCGGCGTGAGGAACTCCTTCACCCGCGGCCCGGCCAATGGCCAACATCCGACGCGGACGGAGCAGGCGCCGGGTACTGAACGCCAAAGCCACGAGGGCTCCGTCACGGGCTGAGCGCTGGGGCCGTGAAGGAGTGGCCTTTGCCCGAAACGAACGAATGGCGCAACCCATGAACGACTGCTCGATGTCG
This sequence comes from Bacillota bacterium, assembly GCA_040754675.1. Lineage (NCBI taxonomy): Bacteria > Bacillati > Bacillota > Bacillota bacterium. Next base: position 2,955 of record JBFMCJ010000328.1, on the reverse strand, counting down.
CTTACGGACGGACGGGCGGCGTGGTTTGCTTCCCAGGCCCGCCGTATCGTCGTCAAATTGGGAAGCAGCACGGTCTCCGGCGGGCGAGGCCAGGTGCGGGCCGAACTGCTCGGACCGCTGTGCGAGAGCCTGGTCGCGGTGATGGAAGGCTCACCCCGCCGCCAGGCGATCCTGGTGAGTTCGGGCGCCATCGCCATGGGCTGGCCGCGCCTGGGGCTCAAGCGGCGGCCTTCCACCATGCCGGACAAACAAGCCGCGGCCGCGGTGGGCCAGGGGCTGCTGATGGCCTATTACGAACAGCAGTTCATGCGGCTGGGGCGGCCTGCAGCCCAGGTGCTCCTGACGGCCGAAGACCTGCGTGATCGCCAGCGCTTCAACCATGCCCGCCGCACCATGGAGGCGCTCCTGGCGCGGGGGGCCGTGCCCGTGGTCAACGAAAACGACACCGTCGCCGTCGACGAAATCAGGGTCGGCGACAACGACCGGCTGGCCGCCATGGTAGCGGTGCTGGTGGAGGCGCAGCTCCTGATCCTGCTCTCGGACGTGGACGGCCTGTACACGGCCGACCCCCGGCGAGACTCATCGGCGCGCCCCATCCCCCTGGTGCGCGAACCGGGCGATCCGGTCCTGGCCGGCGCCATCGGGCAGGCGGGGCCCATGGGGACGGGGGGCATGCGCACCAAGGTCGAAGCGGCGCGCATGGCCGCCGAAAACGGCATCCCCACGCTCATTGCCCGTGCCGCGCCGGACGCCATCGCCCGGATCTTTGCCGGCGAGCCATGTGGCACGCTTTTCTTGCCGGCTGCGCGGGGCCTTCGCGGCAAGAAGCGCTGGCTTGCATTCTATCCCGCCGATGCCGGCGCGCTGATCATCGATCAGGGGGCCGCCCTGGCCCTGACACAGCAGGGACGCAGCCTGCTGGCCAGCGGGGTGGTGGACGTGCTCGGGGACTTCCGGGCAGGTAGTGTGGTACGGCTGGTCACGCCGGGGGGCCAGGAGGTCGGGCGCGGGGTCGTGAGCTTCGGCGCCGGAGAACTTCGCCGGGTGAAAGGCATGCGCAGCGACGAACTCGCCGCCCTGCTCGGATACTCCCGGACCTCCTGGGAGGTGGTCCACAGGGACAACCTCGTGCTCACCACGCCCGCCCCGGAGGTGGGGCGGCATGAAGGGGCTTGAAGAGGGGAAGACGACGAGGATGGAAGCGTCGACGGCGCGCACGATCCAGCAGACTCACCCGGCCGGTGACCCGGTCGCGCTCGTTCGGGAGCTGGCCACCCGGGCGCGCCAGGCCGCGCGCCGGCTGGCGCAGCTCTCCAGCACGGCGAGAAACCAGGCGCTGCTTGCCATGGCGGCGGCCCTTCGTGAGCATTCCGGGGTCATCCTTCAGGCCAACGCCGAGGATATGGCCCGGGCCAGGGCAGACCAGTTGAGCAAGGCGCTGCTGGACCGGCTCTACCTCGACGAGCGGCGCATCGAACGCATGGCCAGGGGCCTGGAACAGGTGGCCTCCCTGGAAGACCCGCTGGCGCAGGCGGTGCGGGCGTGGCGGCGGCCGAACGGGCTGGAGATTACCCAGATCCGGGTGCCCCTCGGCGTGGTGGGGGTCATCTACGAGGCCCGCCCCGACGTGACCGCTGACGCCTCGGGCCTGTGCATCAAGTCGGGCAACGCCGTCATCCTGCGAGGGGGGTCCGAGGCGCTGGCCACCAACCTCGCCATCGCCCGGGTGTTGGCCGAGGCGGCCACGGCCACGGGGATCCCGGAGGGGGCCATCGCGGCGCTACCCACCGCCGACAGGGCAGCGGCCGTGGCCATGATGCAATCGAGAGGGCTCTTGGACCTCCTCATTCCCCGTGGCGACGCCGAACTCATCCGCACCGTCGTGGAGCAGGCCCGCGTGCCGGTCATCGAGACCGGCGTCGGCAACTGCCACATCTACCTGGACGCATCGGCCCCCTACGACATGGCGGAGGCCATCGTACTCAATGCTAAAGTTCAGCGGCCGTCGGTGTGCAACGCGGTGGAGACGCTTCTGGTCCACGAGCGCTTCGCCCGATCGCACCTGACCTCACTGGCTCGCCGCCTCGTCGACCACGGCGTCCAAGTCCGGGGCTGCCCCCGCACCCGCCAGTACGTGCCCGAGGCGGTAGAGGCCACCGAGGCTGACTGGGAGACGGAGTACCTGGACCTCATCCTGGCGGTGCGGGTGGTCGATAGCCTGGACGAAGCCATCGACCACATTGCCCGCTACAGCACGGGGCATTCGGAAGCCATCGTGACGGCGGACATGGCCGCCGCCCGGCGGTTCGTGCGGGAGGTCGACGCCGCTGCGGTCTACGTCAACGCCTCGACGCGGTTCACCGACGGCGGCGAGTTCGGCTTCGGGGCGGAGATCGGCATCAGCACCCAGAAGCTGCACGCCAGGGGGCCCATGGGGCTGGAGGCGCTGACCACCACTCGCTACGTCGTGGTGGGAGACGGCCAAGTGCGGACGGCGTAAGCGGACCTCACATCGGCCTGATGGGGGTACCTCCGACGCCATCCACTTGTGGCCACCCGGTAACCGCTGATCGACCTGCCAGAGCTGCTTGTAGCCGCAGGCCAGGTCCTCGGCGGGCAGGAAGTCGGGGTGGCTTGACAGCGGTGCGGCTGAGGGCCGTGCGCGCGGGAAGGCCGGCGGGCTGCGGCGGGCGCTACGCTGGCCATCGCCCCCTGGGCGGGGGCGCGGTGGCCACCTCCCCGTGTCCGGCGGCTAAGCGTCATACCTTGAACTGTGCAACCATCTGCTGCAACTGCTGAGCCATACGGGCGAGCATCTGGGAGGAGTTGGACACCTCCGTCACCGCGGCGTTCATCTGCTGCGCCGAAGCGCTCACCTCCGCCGCCGAGGAGGCCGTCTCCCCCGCGGCCCCCGAGATGCTTTCGATCAGCGCCGCCACCCGCTGGGCGACCTCC
>JBFMCJ010000327.1 GCA_040754675.1 Bacillota bacterium | reverse complement strand
TGGGGCTGGGGATGCAGACCGCCGCGCGCGAGTACGGCCTGAACGTGATCGGGGTGGACATCGGCGGCGCCACCACGGACGTCTTCTCCGTGTACGGGGAGCGCTTCGTGCGCACCGTGAGTGCCAACTTGGGCATCGCGGGTGGATGGAGGGTACCACCCGGTGTGTTCGGATGCCCGCAGGAGCACCATGCCGGCCAGGATGGCGGCTATGCCGGTTAACCCGGCGGCATCGGGTCTTTCTCCCAGGAGGAGCGTGCTCCCGAGGGCTGCCAGGGCGGCCCCCGGCCCCCGTGCTACGGGATAAGCGAGGGACAGGTCGGCACGGCTGTGCGATTTCGCCAGCAGCGTGAAGTACACTCCGTGGACGGTGCCGCTGGCCACCACACATAGCCAGGCTTGGTGGGAAAAAGTCCTGGGATCGTAAACGAGAGGAAACCCGGCAGGAACACGAGCACGGTGGCCGTCAGCATGATGAGCTCGTTGCGGGGATTCCTGCGGGCTGGTGTCGGCGATCGGGTGCCTGGCTCTTCTGGCGGGCGGTAGTGGGCGGGCGAACCCGGCTGCAACCGTCTGGACCATGCTGGGCCCGTACGGCGACGTGGTCTTGCTTGCTGCACCGACCCATTCTGGCTGGGCGGTTCGGGTGCGTCGCTGCTCTTGTTGGGAGGATTGGGAGGGGTGGTCTTCTCGCCCGTGCTGATAAGGGTGGGTGGTGGAACCAGGGTTCGGTCAGGTGCCTTGCTTCGGAAACTTCTTCTGCGAAACTCGAAGGACCTGAGACACGAAGTGAAGACCTCGGGGCTTCGCAACCCACTGCGCTCGGGCGAGAGGGGTTCAGTAGGCGCGCGTTGTGACTTGCGCCGCTGCCTCGCTGCCCGCCGCCCTGCCCCCTGCCCACGGGAGGTGCCGAGCGGTGGGGACGTTGTGGTAGAATTTGATGAGGCGACATGCCGCACTTTTTCCTGGAGGTGCATGGGTGGGCATTGCTGCGACTCGATGATCCCCCAATTCTGGCTCCGGGGGTCCGACTTCGGTGGTAGGGGTGCGGGTGGCCGTTATTGCGTGTGACGTACTCAAGGATGAGGTGATGTACACTGCTTCATCCTTTTCGGGCGTATGGGCGGACGTCTTCTGGCTCGAACACATGGTTCATGACCGGCCAAGCCTGTTGCGGGAAAAGGTTCAGCGGTACATTGATATGCTTTCGGCCTACGACTGCACAGTGCTTGCTGCAGGTCGGTGCAGTAATGGTTCCTTGGGCGTACGCGCTGGCTCTGTGCCGTTGGTATTCCCTGCAGTCGACGATTGTGTGGCTATTCTGTTGGGCTCTCGGTACGCATATGAACAAGAAATGCAACGCGAGCCGGGGACCTACTACCTGACGAGGTCATGGATCCGCTCTGGAGACAATCCCATGAGGGTCTACCGGCGGTATCGCTCAAAGTACGGTAGTGATACTGCTCTCTGGGTGGCCCGAGAGCTGGTAAAGAATTATAAGCGGGTGGTTCTGATCGATACAGGGGCATATCCGGTCGGGTGTTGCCGTCGCTATGCCAAAGCCGTTGCACGATTCATGGGTGCCAGATATGAGGAAAAGAAAAGTTCACTCGAGTTGCTTCGCCGCTTATTCGCAGTAGCTTCGGGTACGGAAGGAGCTCCGGATGTCTGCAGGCTGGAGCCGGGGGAGGTGATCTCGGAGGTTCACTTCACCGGTGCTGAGGGCCCGGTCGGTTGCTAGTTGGTAGAGCGCCAAGGGACTGTAACGGCCCTGCAAATGCGCAGGTATCCGGGGGGGCAAGCATGGGAGCTGCAGCTGGTCGCGACCCGAGGGTGATACCAGAATTCCTCTTGCGGTGCCTCGTGAACCTGGCGACTGTTGCTGAGATCAGGCTTACCGCAGTACGCACCGACGGAAGTTCGACGATGGTGGGGGACGGCGCTGAAGCCAGTGGGGCGATTTGCCTGGAGATTCAGCGTTTGCCGGAAGGTGCCCGACGCTGCGGTGCTACTATGGCTACTGCTGCGAAGCACGCCCGGGAAATAGGCGGGCTATATGTACACCTGTGTCACGCCGGTTTGGTCGAAGTTGCCGTTCCCACAGCTGATGAGCGTTTCGCGATAGTTGCGGGTCCGTTTCTTATGTGGCCGGTGGACGATGACGTAGTTGAAGAGATTTACGGGCGGGTTGGCGGGATAGGTGTTTCCAGGGAGACTGTGGCAGCGACAGTGCGTCGGCTTAGAATGGTGCCACCGCTCAAGGTACAAGCAATAGGAGACTTGTTATGTGTGCTTGCGGCTACCGTTCCGCGGTCAGGTGGCATGAACTCAAACCGCAAGCACCGGTCCTATGCGCAGCAGGTACGTTTGGCTGCAGGCGTCCGTGAGAAGAAACAGATGACCTCCTTGCAGGTCATCCGCGTAATACAGTCGGCTCGCGAAAGGCTTCTCCGGCATGTCAAGTTGGGAGATGAGCGTGGCGCAGCGGACGCTCTTCGGGAAATCATGTCGGGACTGTTGGTGGCCTACTCCGAGCGCGTGGACCTTGTTAAGGGGGAATTGCTCTTGACGCTTGCTGCAAGCTACAGTGCCGCCTTAGAGCTGGCTGCACCGCAACAGGATCTGGTCGAGTCCGTACAGCGCTTTGCACGAAAGCTCCTTTTCTCCCGTACGGTAGAAGATGCTTGTCTTGTGTCTGAGGAGGCATTGCTACGAATAGCGGAACGGGTGGTAGCCTGTAGGAGACCGCGCGGCCTGACAGTGCTCTCCTCAATGATCGAGTACATCAACGCCCATTACGCTGAACCGATTACCCTGTCACACCTTGCAGGTGTCGCAGGGCTGAATCCTTCATACCTGAGTCATGCGTTCAAGAGGGTCGCAGGCTGTTCGCTCTCGGAGTACATGAGGCGTTTGCGCGTTGAGCGAGCCAAGGATCTTCTCGCAGGCACGACGCTCACAGTGCGCGAGGTCGCAGAACGCGTGGGTGTACCTGATGCCGCCTACTTCAGCCGCATATTCCGACGGTTAGAAGGAGTCAGCCCCCAACAGTACCGCATCCAGTCTGGGGCGGCACGCAAACTTCACCATGATGCCGGGGCGGCCAAAAATAATCCAACTAATCCAAAGACAGTCCAAAGGAGGCCGTAGTTGGCCCTGCGAAGAGCCACGATGGAAAGTCCGCAACCCGAGTCTGGCGCCTTGACACGGCGGAAAGGGGAGGAGGTCTATGGCACAGGGGAAGGAGGTACAGGCTTACGAGCGGCCCACCTGGTCTGCCCGCCTGGGCTTCGTGGCCGGTATGATGGGGTGGACAATCGGTTTGGGCACGGTGTGGCGGTTTCCTTACACGGCGGCCATGTTCGGCGGAGGGGCCCTTCTTATCCCGTTCTTCATTGCCATGGTGTTTTGCGTCATCCCTGGCATTATCGCCGAGATCGGCCTGGGAAAGTACGTGCAGCGGGGGGCCCCGGTGGCTTTTGGGGTGCTCTGGGGACGCGTGGGGCAGGTCCTGGGGTGGCTCCTGCCCATCGTTACCACGTCAATCACCGGGTATTATTTCGTCATAACGGGGTGGTCTCTCAAGTACGCCTTCCTGGGATTGAGCCCCTCCACGCTGCTCGGAAGGAGTCCCGAGGAACTCAAGGCCGTTTGGCTTGCCACCAACTCCGGCGTTCAAGCCATGCTGCTAGCTCTGCTGGTGGTGGTGGCTGGGTGGGCGGTCATGGCGCGGGAATTGAAGAAGGGCCTGGAGGCCGTATGCAAGGTAATGGTACCCCTCATTTTCGTCTTCCTCGGCGTCATGACCGTGCGCTCCCTGACCCTACCCGGAGCCATGGAAGGCGTCAAGTACCTCTTTCGGCCCAACATCCCCACCTGGGAGCAGTTCGTGCAGGCGGTGGGTATGGCCTTTTTCACGGGCGGTTTCGGGTACGGGAACATGCTCATATTCGGCAGCTACCTGAAGAAGCGGGACGACGTGGTCAACTCGGGCGTGATCTGCATCCTGGGCGACCTCTCGGGCTGCCTGCTAGCTGCGCTGGCCATGATCCCCATCTTCTTTGCCACCGGTGCCACCCAGCACCTGGGGGCGGGGACGACGCTGGCCTTCATTTCCATCCCCACCGTGCTGTCCATGACGCCGGGCGGGCAGTTCATCTTGCCCTTGTTCTTCCTGTCTCTTTTCTTTGCCGCTTTTACCAGCGCCACTGCCTTCAGCGAGGTGGCGGTGGGAGCCCTTTGCGACCGCTTCCGTATCTCGCGCCGCACCTCGGCCACCATCGTTTACCTGGTGCTGGCAACTATAGCTGTACCGGTGGCGTTTCGGCCCGTGCTGGTACAGGTGATCGACCTGTCGCTGGGCACACTCGGATACGTCCTATCTGGGCTCATCATCACGGTCTTTGTTGCCTACATGTGGCCCGGCGGCCTGGAGAAGATGCGGCAACGCGTCATCAACCCGTACAGCGACTTCAAGGTGGGCAGGTGGTGGACGGTCCTCATGTGGACGACCGTTCCGCTCATCATCGTGCTGACGCTTTACGGCGGGTTGGTCACGCAGGTAATCCCGTTCTTCTCCAAGCTGCTCGGCGGCTAAGGGAGGTGAATGCGATGGCTGCCAATCCGGTCGGTCCCATGGAATGGTCTTTCGGGACCGTAT
>JBFMCJ010000326.1 GCA_040754675.1 Bacillota bacterium | reverse complement strand
GGAGGAGGCCCTGGGCCGCTACCTGGGCTGGTCGATTCACCGGCACAGCAGCTGATTTCGACATCCTCTCGTGTTACTGCCCCCTTACTCCGACAAGGCCCGCGGTAGCCGTCCGAAGCCCGGCGTGGCCTGCCCGATGGCTCCGTGTCCCCGAGCTCCCGCTCGAGCAGCACCGCCTCCGCCAGCCATCGGGCCGGCACCGCGGTCGCCGCAGGCGGTCTTCCTGCTGTCTACCATACCGGGAGGGGGCTTTTAACGAACTGCTGAACCACCCGACGGAAAACGCAGAGCCGGGAAGGAATGTCCGATCACATGGCGAAAGGTTTCACAACTGCGCCGGGAGCAAAACGGTGTTTTAGTAGCCAAAACGCAGCCATCCAGGAGACCGGCTCCTGGCCCGGGCAGCAGGGCGTAGCGAAGCGCCACAAGAGAAGCGGAGCGGAAACCTCTACCTGCGGCCGGTGGTACCGGCGGATCGGCCCCGCACCACCGGCCGCAGGCCCGGATCGGGGGATCGCCGTTGGGCAAGCTGCCCTCCCCTGATGTCGCAAGCCACGACGCCGGCCGCCAGAAACAGGAAGCGCCGGATATCTATACCATTGCCAGCGTGGACAAGGCGGTCCGGTTGCTGGCGCAACTGGCCTGCTGGCCCGATCCCGGCGCGGCCGGGATCAGCGAACTGGCACGGGAACTGCGCCTCCCCAAGAACCAGATCTTCCGCCTCCTGAAGACCCTGGAACGCCACCACCTGGTGCGTCAGGAGCCGGAAACCTCCCGATACCGCCTGGGCCCTGGCCTCCTCTTCCTGGCCCACGGCGCCCGAGAGCGCATGAGCCTGGTCAGGGCGGCGGCCCCTGTCCTCGACGAGCTGGCTCTCGCCACCGGCGAGTCCATACACCTTGTCGAGCGCCACGGGTTGGAAGCAGTGGTGGTCGATCTGCGCGAGAGCCTGCAGCCCGTCCGCCTGACGGCCCGGCTCGGCGGGCGTTATCCCCTGCACGCGGGAGCTTCCCCACAGGCCATTCTGGCCTTCCTGCCGCCGGCCTGGCAGGAGCGCGTGCTCTCGCAGCTGCCCGGGTATCCCTGTTACACCCCCCGCACCGTAATGGACCCGGGCGAACTGCGCGGCATCCTTGCCCGTGTACGCGAGCGAGGTTACGCCGTGAGCGACGAAGACGTCGATCCCGGGGCGCGCGCCGTTGGCGCGGCGATCTTCGACCCCGCGGGGCTCCCTCGCGGGGCGGTCAGCATCGCTGGCCCGGCGTTCCGGCTCCCGATGAGCGTGATCGAACGTTACGGCGCCCTGGTGCGGCGTGCCGCCGCGGACATCTCGGTCCGGATGGGCGCTCTGCCTCCCGGGACGCGGCCCAGCCTCCCCGGGCAACCGGGACGCCGGATCCACGGCCCGTCCCGGTCTTCGGAAGTGGAGCGCCCTGTCCATGAACAGAACAGGAGGGAGTCAGTATGACCAGGGTTCTTCTCCGTCGTGGGCAGCAGGCCGCGCGCATCGGCCTGCGGGCGGCGGTGGCGCTGACCATTGTCCTGGCGTTTGCCGCCTCCGGACAGGCAGGAACGGCCATGAAAAACCCGGACGTCCTGTTGTGGGGGGTGTACTTCGAGCCCTCGACCCTCGACCCCCACACGACCACCGAACTCGCCGCGATCTGGCTCGCCGACAACATGTATGATACGCTGGTGCGTTACCGCGCCGCGACGCGGGACGGCCGGCTCGTCGGTACGGCCGACATCGGACCTTCCCTCGCGGAGTCGTGGGACATTTCGGCCGACGGCCTTACCTACACGTTCCACCTCAGGCGGGGCGCCCGCTTTCACGACGGGTCCGAGGTGACGGCCGAAGCGGTGCGGTACTCGCTTGCCAGGGTCCTGCGCCTCAACTTCGCGCCTGCCAGCACGCTCAAAGATTACCTGGCGCCGGATGGCATCCGGGCGCTGGACCGCTACACCGTGCAGATGCGCCTGAAGCGGCCGAGCCCCTTCTTCCTGCACCTCCTGGCCAACACCGCCACGGGCGCCATCGTCAACCCTGCCCGTGTCGAGGCCAACGGCGGGATTCAGGACGGCCAGATCAACGAGTGGATGCGGCGCCATGAGGCCGGTTCCGGGCCGTTTGCCTTCGGGGAGTGGGTGCCCGGTGAGCGGTACGAGCTGGTCGCGTTCAAGGATTACTGGGGTGGCGCTCCGAAGCTGGACAAGGTGGTCTTCCGGGTCATCAACGACTTCTCGACCCAGTTCTTGCTGCTGCAGCGCGGAGAACTGGACATCGTGTACCGGCTGCCGCCCGAGATGGTCAGCCGCGCGGTAACCAACCCCGAGCTTGCGGTCACGCGGGAGGCCGGAGTCGGCCTGCACACGCTGTACCTCAACAACAAGGTGAAGCCGTTCGACGACCCCCGGGTGCGCCAGGCCGTCATGTATGCCATCAACGCCGACGAGATCAACCAGGCGGCCGCCTTCGGCTTCGCCACCGTGGCGCGCTCCTGCCTGCCGAGCGCCATCGAGGGATTCAACCCGCAACTCTGGCCGTACCGCGAGGACCTCGGCAAGGCCCGGGCTCTGCTGGCCGAAGCCGGCTACGCCGGAGGCTTCACCACGGAGCTTTACTACAACTCGGGCAACACCGAACGGGAGCAGACCGCGGTTGCGCTCCAGGCCCAGCTGGCCAGGGTGGGCGTCAACGTCCAGATCCGCTCCATCGCGTGGCCCACCTACGTGAGCTACTTCCAGGAAGGCAAGATGCCGATGTTCATCCTCAGCAGCGTGAGCATGCCCATCGCGGACGTCTTCGTGCGAAACACGTACCACTCCGCGAGCGCCGGGCGCGGCAACTACGCGTTCTTCAGCGACCCGGCGCTGGACGGGCTCATCGATCGGCTGCCAGCCACCTTCCAGCCCGCCGACCGGAAGGTGTTGCTCGACCAGATCCAGGCGCGCTGCGCCGAGCAGATGCCGAGCCCGCCGATTTACGAAGTGACGCAGTTTTACGTGCTGCGCAAATGGGTGAAGGACTGGGTGCTGTACCCATCGGGGCAGTGGTTTTTCAGCACGGTGTACAAGGCGGCACCGTGAGCGGATGCGGTGGCGGCGATGGGGTTTTGGCGCTACGCGGCGAGCCGGGCGCTTTCGATGATACCCGTACTCCTTGGCGTGTCGCTGGCCACCTTCGCCCTCATGCACGCGGTGCCGGGCGACCCCGTGCGCGTCTTCCTGGGAGAGGCCTCGACGGCCGGCCCGGAGGCCGTTGAGGCCCTCCGGGCGCAGTGGGGGCTCGACCGCCCGGTGTACGTGCAGTACCTGTACTATCTCTGGAACGCGCTGCACGGTGACCTCGGGCGCTCCATCCATACCGGCCGCCCGGTCCTCCAGGACCTCGTGGCACGCTTCCCGGCCAGCGTCGAACTCGCGCTGGCCGGCTTTGCCATCGCGCTGCTTGCCGGTATCCCGCTCGGGGCCCTGGCAGGAGCGCGGCCCAACTCGTGGATGGATCACGCAAGCCGGGTCGGCTCCCTGACGTTTTTGTCGATGCCCGGCTTCTGGTTCGGGCTCATCGTCATCTACGTCGGGTTTTACCTGCTCGGCTTGCTGCCTGAGCCTTCGGGGCGGCTTGGGCTGCTCGAGGCGCCCCCTCCCCGTGTCACCGGCCTGTTCACCGTCGACAGCCTGCTCCACGGCGACTTCGCGACCTTTCGGGCTGCTCTGAGCCACCTGCTGGCGCCCGCCGCGGTGCTGTCGCTGCCCACGTTCGGGCTCGTCGTGCGTATGCTTCGAGCGAGCGTCGTGGAGGTTTTGCGGTCGGATTACGTGCGCACCGCCCGGGCGAAGGGAGTTGCGCCCCGGCGGGTGCTGTTCAAGCACGTGCTGAAGAACGCCCTGAGCCCGACCGTCACGGTGCTGGGCGTGCAACTGGGCTCCCTGCTGGGTGGCAACGTGCTGGTCGAAACGGTCTTCGCCTGGCCCGGGATGGGCCTGTACTTCGTCAACTCCATCCAGCTGCTGGACTATGCGCCGGTGACGGGCGCGACCCTTGTCTTCGCTTCCTTGCTGGTGCTTGTCAACTTCCTCGTGGATGTGAGCTACGCGTGGCTCGATCCGACGGTTCGGTACAGTTGAGCCCGGCCGCGAGCGCAACGCCAACCGCCGGCGGGGTGAACGGGCCGAGCGCCGCTGCGGCGCGGTGGGGGCGCGTGTGGAGGGTGCTGTTGGGCAACCCCACGGCCGCAGCGGGCACCGTCCTTGTGGCGGTGTGGGTCGCTTCCGCCGTTTTGGGGCCGTGGCTTGCGCCGTTCGACCCGTACCGGGTGTCGCTGGCCGACCGGTTCCTGCCGCCCGGCACGCCCGGGCATCCGCTCGGCACTGACCACTATGGGCGGGACATCCTGAGCCGGCTTTTGGTCGGGGCCGGGCTCGACCTGCTGATCGCTGTTGTGGCCGTAGCCGGCGCCGTGGGGGGCGGGCTGCCCATCGGGCTGGCCGCGGGGTACTTCGGGGGGCGGCTTGACAACGTATTGATGCGCGGCATGGACGTGTTGCTCGCCTTCCCCAACCTGGTGCTGGCCATGGCGCTGGCAGCCGTCCTCGGGCCCGGCCTCTGGAACGCCATCTTCGCCCTCAGCCTGGCCGGGGTGGCGGGGTATGCCCGCATCGTGCGGGGCCTGGCCCTTTCC
>JBFMCJ010000325.1 GCA_040754675.1 Bacillota bacterium | reverse complement strand
GTCCCCGGACGCGTTTACGTTTGGCGAATCGGTAGCCTTCCTGTCCATGGTGGTGGTGGGCGGCAAGGGCACGATATGGGGTCCCCTGGTGGGTGCAACCGTGCTGACCGTGCTCCCGGACCTCCTCAGCTTCCTCCAGGATTTCAAGATGCTATTCCACGGCCTTCTCTTAGTGCTGGCCATGATGTTCATGCCCGGCGGCATCGTGGATGTCGTGGGCCGCTTGTCAATCCGCCTTCGCTCCAGGAGGGGCACAGATGAGCCAACTGGTACTGGAAAAGGTAACTAAGCGTTTCGGTGGGCTCGTCGCCGTTGATGGACTGCACCTCACGGTAAATGAGGGGGAAATCGTGGGCCTGATCGGCCCCAACGGTTCCGGCAAGACGACCACCATCAACATGATATCGGGCGCCCTGGCCCCGTCGTCGGGCACGATCCACTTCCAGGGGCGCAACATCACCGGGTGGCCGTCCTACCGCGTGGCCCGGGTCGGGATCGCGCGTACTTTCCAGCAGATAGGACTGTTCCGCACCATGACCGTGCTGGAAACGGTGATGGTGGGAGCCGCCCTGAGCAGCAGGCGTCCCACCCTGCCCTCGGTCCTACTGGGCACGCAGGTCTACCGCCGGGGTGAGTCCACCATGGCGGAGAGGGCCCGCGAGAGCATGCGCGTGGTGGGCATGGATGGGCACGAAGGCCGCATGGCGGTCCACCTTTCCTACGGCCAGCAACGGCTGGTGGAAATCGCGCGCGCGCTGGCAGGCCACCCCAAACTCCTCCTCCTCGACGAGCCCGCGGCGGGCATGAACCCCAGCGAGATCGAGGAAATGGGCTGGCTCATCCGGCGGATACGGGAGTCGGGGACGACGGTGCTGCTCGTGGAGCATAACATGGGCCTCGTCATGGGAGTCTGCGACCGTGTCGTGGTGCTCAGCCACGGCAGGAAGATCGCCGAGGGCGCCCCGGATGACGTACAGCGCGACCCCCAGGTGATCGAATGCTACCTCGGGAGAGGGATGGGCGTTGCTTAGCGTGCAGGGTGTTTCTGCGTATTACGGACAAACGCGGGCATTGTACGGCGTGGATCTCCAAGTGGGCCCGGGAGAAATCGTGTGCCTCGTCGGACCCAACGGCGCCGGCAAGTCCACCACGCTGAAGGCCATCATGGGACTCGTGCGCGTGGCCCAGGGAGAGGTGCTGTTCGAAGGGAAGCGGATAAACGGCCTCGCCCCCCACCACATGCTGCGGCTGGGAATAGCCCTCGTCCCCGAGGGGCGCCGGATATTCCCCGCCCTGACGGTCAAGGAGAACCTCCTGATGGGGGCGTGGGCGCGCCGGGACCGGGAAGGGATCAAGAAAGACATGGACTTCGTCTTCTCCTTCTTCCCCCGCCTGCACGAAAGGCAGACGCAGCTGGGCGGAACCCTCAGCGGAGGCGAACAGCAGATGCTGGCCATAGGGCGCGCCCTGATGTCGCGGCCACGCCTCCTCATGATGGACGAACCGACCATGGGTTTGGCCCCCGTCGTCCGGGAGGAGATCATGAACCGGATCAGGGACGTCAACCGGGCGGGGGTGACGGTCCTGCTCGTGGAGCAAAACGCCTCCCTTGCCTTGGCCGTGGCGGAACGCGCCTATGTGATGGAAACCGGCCGGGTCGTCCTCCACGGGCCCGTCCCCGAGCTCCTGCGTGACGACAGTATCATCAAGGCCTACCTGGGGAGGAGGTAATGGAGTTGAGCCACCCGCGAGTGGTGGTGCTCCGGGGCGACGGCATGGGGCCGGAACTGTGCGACCAGGCCCTGGAAACGCTGGAGACCCTGTGCGCCCTGTACGGGTTTTCGTGCCAGGTGGCGGTTCACCCCTGTGGTGCCCAGTACTGGCAGGAGCACGGCGAAGAATACCCCCCGGAAGCGTGGGACGACTGCCAGGCGGCAGACGCCATCCTCTTCGGCGGCGTCGGCCTGCCGGGAGTCCTTTCCCCTTCCGGAGACCTGGCCGGGGTGAAACTCGTCTTCCAGCTCCGCCGCGCCCTGGGCCTGTACGCCAACGTGCGCCCGGTGGAAGCATGGGAGCGAGTACCCGGCCTGCCCCATCCCCCCGGCCGGGTGAAGCTGCATCTGGTCCGCGAAATGACGGAAGGGCTGTACAGCCGTATAGGCGGCAGGCTGGCACATCCCGGGGGTGGCGAACTGGCGATGGACCTGCGCGTGGTGAGCTCGGCGGCCGTCGAACGCATAGCCAGGTTCGCCTTCCGCCTCGCCGCGGCTCTCGAGGGAGAGCACGCGCGAGAAGTGACGTGCGTGGACAAGAGTAACGTGCTCGAGGGTTGCCGGCTCTTCCGTGCCACCGTGCGCCGCGTAGCGGAGGAATTCCCGCACCTGGGCCTCAAGTTCGCTTATGTGGATAACTTTGCCCTCGACGTGCTCCGGCAGCCCTGGGCTTACTCCGTATGCGTCACCTCCAACGCCTTTGGGGATATCCTGGCCGACATGCTGGCCTTCCTCGAAGGCGGAGCCGGGGTGGCGTGCTCCGGTACTTTTGGGGACGAGCGGGCGCTGTTTGAGCCACTTCACGGGCCGCTACCGGCACAGAAGGGCAAGGGCACAGCCAACCCGGTGGCCATCCACAGGTGCCTGGCGATGCTCCTGGAGTGGCTGGGCAGGCGGTGCGGGGAAGAGACCATGCTGGAGGCCTCCCGGGCCCTGCTGACAGCCCTGCGCGAGGTCATGCGTACGGGTACCCTGCTCACGACCGACCTGGGAGGGCGCAGCACTACGGCCGTCGTATGCGGCGCCATACGGAGGGCATTGTGGGGAGCACCCCGCAGCAATCCCTGAGGGGAGGTATCAGCGAGCGTTGGCAGGACAAACCATGGCAGAGAAGCTGCTGGCGCGGGCTAGCGGTGAAGCCCGGCTCAGGGCGGGCGCGATCGTGGACGTGCCGCTGGACTGGATCATGATCCACGAGGGCATCGCCTGGGGCGTGGCCAAAGCGGTGCAGCAGATCGGCGCCGACACGCTGGCTCATCCGGAGAAGGTAGTAGCACTGCTCGACCACCTGGCCCCCCCGCCGGACGTGAAGGCGGCGGAAATGCACCAGATGTGCCGTCAATTCGTGGAACGCTTCTCCATTACCCATTTCCACGACATGCGCCGCGGGATCTGTCACCAGGTAATGGTGGAAGAGTACGCCAGGCCACGGGAAATCATCGTGGGCAGCGACAGCCACACCACCACCTACGGTGCATTGGCCAGCTTTGCGGCCGGACTGGGCTTCACCGACGTGGCGGTCGCTCTGGTCACCGGCCGAACCTGGTTCAAGGTACCCGAGACCATACGCATAGACGTCTCGGGGAGGTTCGGGGACGGCATCTCAGCCGCCGACGCGGCCCTCGCTCTGCTGGGGCTGCTGGGCGCGGACGGAGCCGCGTACATGGCCTGCGAGTTCGGCGGCTCCCTGGACGCACTCCACATGTCGGCCCGGTTCACCCTGTGTAACCTGGCCGCGGAAATGGGGGCCAAAGTGGCGCTCATGCCGCCGGACGGGGCAACGGTCGAGTTCCTGGCCCGCCACAACCGCCCTGCCACCCCGGACGCCGGGGAGCTGGCACCCGACCCGGACGCCGTCTACCGCCGCCGGATTGGGCTCGACCTCGGCGCGCTGGTGCCTATGGTGGCACTTCCGCCCTCGCCGGACAGGGTGCGGCCGGTGGCGGAGGTCGAGCCGGTGCGCGTGGACCAGGTGTTCATAGGAGGGTGCGCCAACGGGCGGCTGGAAGACATGAGGGCCGCCGCCAGGCTCCTCAGGGGGCGAAAGGTTAACCCGCACACGCGGCTGATCGTGGTACCCGCCTCCTACGAGGTAATGCGCCAGATGAGCCACGAGGGCATACTGGACACCCTCATAGATGCGGGAGCGGTAATCGGCCCGCCCACCTGCGGACCGTGCTTCGGAGGCCACTTCGGCCTGCTGGCGGCAGACGAAGTATGCGTATCCACCGGCACCCGTAACTTCGTGGGGCGCATGGGGAGCGACCGGGCGAGCATCTACCTGGCGTCCCCGTACACGGCCGCGGCTTCGGCTGTGGCCGGCCACCTCGCCGATCCGCGCACCCTTTTCTGACACGACCCCGGGCCGGTAAGACGGCTTGCGCCGTCGTCGCCGGGATTGAGGAGGCTGGGTTATGGACACGACACTTCCGCCCATCGTGGGCCGAGCGCATTGCTTCGGTGACAACATAGATACAGACGTGATCATTTCCGGCAAGCACATGATCTCGACCGAGCTAGCGGACATGCTCCCCCACCTGTTCGAAGCCATTGCCCCCGGCTTCAACAACAGGGTACAGCCCGGGGACGTGATCGTGGGAGGTCGCAATTTCGGCTGTGGCTCCAGCCGGGAAACCGCCCCCGCCCTGATCAAGGCCGCCGGCATCCGGGCGATCATCGCCGAGTCCTTCGCGCGCATATTCTTCCGCAACGCCATCAACCTCGGCCTGGTGGCGGTGGAATGCCCCAACGTCTCCACCGGCGTGAGCGATGGAGACGTCGTGCGGTATGACCCCGCGACCGGGGTGGTCGAGAACCTGACCACCTCGTGGCGCGGCCAGGGTACGGTGTTGCCGGACTTCCTCGTGGAGATCCTGCTCGCGGGAGGCGCGGTGGAGGCCTGCAGACGCAAGTGCACA
>JBFMCJ010000324.1 GCA_040754675.1 Bacillota bacterium | reverse complement strand
GTGGAGCAGCGCGAGGAAGGCTACATGCCCATGGACAAGTGGCGGGCCTGCGCGGCCAGCAAGGATAACCCAATGCCCGACCTAGACGGTCGGGCTTGCTATATAGGCGTGGACCTCTCGTCTAAGATCGACCTGACTTCGCTGGCGGTGGAGTTCCCCCTCGGTGGCGGTCGGTTCGCGGCGCTGTCGCACTCGTTCATCCCGGCCGAGCGGCTGGCCGCCAGACGGAAAACCGATAAGCAGCCATACGACTCCTGGGTGCGCCTGGGATGGCTGACGGTGATTCCGGGCGCGGTGGTGGACCAAGAGGCGCTGATTGAGTGGATTGAGGCGCAGGCGGCGGAGCACAAGTGGGACGTGCGCGAGGTCTGCGTTGACCCGTGGAACGCCACACAGTTCGCTGTGGAGCTCCAGCGGCGCGGCTACACGGTGGTGGAGATCACGCAGGGGATCCGCACGCTGTCGGAGCCGACCAAGGACCTGCGGGAGCGGGTCCTCCGGGGAGAGATTGTGCACGACGGCAGCCCGGTGATGGCCTGGGCGATGGGCAACGTCGTCGAGCGACGGGACCACAACGGCAACATCATGCTGGACAAGGAGAAATCCCGGGACCGCATCGACCCGGTGGCGGCGCTGATGAATGCCCACACCCGGGCGATGCACCACGAAACGAGGAGCGCGTATGACCCGAACGAGTACGCAGACGAGGACATACTCGAGAAGCTTTGGGGTTAGGGCCCGGCAGTGGCTGGCCAGCCTACTCTTGCGCAACATCCGTGCGGAGACCGTGCCGGCCGAGGTCACGCTGAGCGACCCGAAGCTCCTGGAGTGGCTCGGCATCGACCCCGACGAGATCAACGTCCGGGGCGAGAAAGGCCTGCGCGAGGCCACGGTCTTCGCCTGCGTGAAGATCCTGTCCGAATCGGTGGCGAAGCTGCCGCTGAAGGTCTACCGCGAGACGCGCCAGGGTATCGAGAAGGCCACGGACCACCCGCTCTATCCGCTGCTCAAGCTCCGGCCCAACCCATACATGACGGCCTACGACATGTTCCGGGCCGTGGAAGCGCAGCGCAACCTGCATGGCAACGCCTACATCGTGCCTGAGTTTGTGACCAGCGGGCCTGGTCGCGGCCGCATCCGTGCGCTTTGGCCCATAGATGCCAAGGCCGTGACGATCTGGATAGACAACCGGGGCCTTTTCGGGCCCCGCAATCGCGTGACGTACATCGTGAGGGTCGGCGGCGAGGAGCGCAGGCTGATGCCGGACGAGATTGTGCACCTCAAGGCGATGACGCTGGACGGCATAGTCGGCGTCAGCCCGCTGCACTACCTGCGCTGGCTGGTGGAATCCGGTGCGGCCGGCACCCGCCACATCCGGGACTTCTTCAAGCAGGGCCTGCAGGTCAAGGGCATCGTGCATTACACGGGTGACCTGAACGAGGAGGCCGAGAGGCGGTTCCGGGAGCGCTTCGAGCGCATGGCGGCCGGCCTCAAGGCGGCCCACCGCGTGGCTCTCTTGCCCATCGGCTACCAGTTCCAGCCGCTTGAGCTGTCCATGACGGACGCTCAGTTCTTGGAGACGGCACAGCTCACGGCCCGCCAGATCGCCAACGCCTTCGGGATCAAGATGCACCAGCTGAACGACCTTTCCCGGGCCACCCACACAAACGTCACGGAGCAGCAGAAGGCGTTCTACACGGACACCCTCCAGTCCATCCTGATCGGCTACGAGCAGGAAATGAGCCACAAGCTCTTCACTCAGGCGGAGATCGAGGCCGGGTATTACCTGCGGTTTGTGGTCGATTCCATCCTGCGGAGCGACCAGAAGACCCGGTATGAGGGCTACCGGGTCGGCATCCAGGCCGGGTTCCTCAAGCCGAACGAGGTGCGCGCGTGGGAGGAACTGCCGCCCGAGCCCGGCGGCGACGTGCTTCTCGTCAATCAGGCCATGGTGCCGCTGAGCATGATCAGCAGTGCGAGAGGGGCGAAGAAGAATGCCGGTAACCAACCTGAAGAGTAAGCGGTGCTGGCAGTTCCGGGCGGCGGCCGGCGAGTCCGAGGTCGGTGAACTGCTGCTCTACGGGCCGCTCAGCAGCGAGTCCTGGTGGGGCGACGAGGTCACGCCCAAGCAGTTCGCCGAGGAGCTCCGGGCCCTCGGCGCGATTCGGGAGCTCCGGATCTACATCAACAGCCCGGGCGGGGACGTGTTTGCCGGCAGCACGATGTACTCTATCCTGAGCCGCCACAGCGCGCGGAAGGTGGTCACGGTGGACGGTCTGGCCGCCTCGGCCGCGTCGCTCGTGGCGATGGCCGGGGACCGGATCATCATGCCCATCAATGCCATGATGATGATCCACAACCCCTGGATGCTCGTGGTGGGCGACGCGCCGACGCTACGCAAGGCAGCCGAGGACCTGGACAAGGTGCGCGAGTCCATGATCGCCGTCTACCACGCCCGCACGGGCCTGGAGCCGGAGCGCATCGCCCAACTGCTGGATGCGGAGACGTGGATGACGGCCCAGGATGCGGTGGATCTCGGCTTCGCCGATCAAGTGGAGCAGGCCAAGGAGGTGGCGGCCTCCGTGCGCGGCACCACGCTGGTCGTCAACGGCGTGCAGGTTGACCTGCGGCAGTTCCGCAACCCGCCCAAACTGCTCACCGTGCGGCGGGTGTATGCCGGCGTGGTGCCAGAGGACGTGAGCGACAAGAAGGCTCCGGAGGACACGCCGTGGGAGGCCCCCAACCTGGAAGATTTCACCGACAAGTCCTGGGACGAGCTGACGGATGCCGAGAAGCGGCGCATTGCAGGCCACTACGCCTGGGCGGCGGAGATGCCGCCTGCGGCGTTTGGCGACCTTAAACTCCCGCACCACCGGCCGAGCGACGGTGCCATAGTCTGGCGGGGAGTGACTGCGGCGGCGCAGCGCCTCGACCAGACGGACCTCCCTGCGGAGGACGTGCCCAAGGTGCGCCGGCACCTTGAGCGCCACTACCACCAGTTTGGGCGCAAAGCCCCGTGGGAAGAGGACACCGAGGGTCGGCTGCGGCTCCTGGAACTGGAGTTGGAGCTGTACGCCGGAACGAGGAGGAATGAGCCGTGACGAGGGAAATGCGTGAACTCCAGATGAGGCTGGCCGAACTGGAGCAGCAGGCCCGCCTGGCGATCTCCGAGGGCCGCGTCGAAGATGCCGAGCGCATCATGAACGACGTGCGGGCCGTTCGGATGCAGATCGCCCTGCTCGAAGAGCTTGAGGCCCAGGAGCGGGCTGCCGCTACTCCACCCGGCGAGCGGCGCGACGCCGAGGAGCTTGAGGCCGAGTACCGGCGTGTGTTCCTGAAGGCGGTCCGCCGTAAGCCGCTCTCGGCGGAAGAAGTCGGGCTGATCCGCGATTACCAGCGGCACGTGTTTGCGGTGCTGCACGAGGGCGGCGTGACTGGAGACCCCGGCGATGCGGGCCTGCTCGTGCCCCAGGATCTCCAGACCAGGATCAACCAGATTCTGCGCGACATGCCGGACCTGACCCAGTACGTTCGGGTGGAGCGCGTGAGCACCCTGAGCGGCAGCCGCGTCCTTGAGGCCGACGAGGACATGACCCCGCTGGTCGTGGTCGACGAGTACGGCCAGATTCAGCCCATGGACGAACCCAGATTCACCAGCATACCATACAAGCTGGTCAAGCGGGCCGGCTTCCTGCCCATCACGAACGAGCTCCTGGCCGACAGCGACCAGAACATCATGGCCTACCTGGCTGACTGGATTGCGCGCAAAACGCTGGTGACCCGCAATACGCTCATCGCCGGTCTGCTCAACGCGCTCACCGCCAATCTGTTGGCCAACCTGGATGCCATCAAGAAAGTGCTCAACGTCGATCTCGACCCGGCCATCTCGCGGAACGCTGTGATCATCACCAACCAGGACGGCTACCACTGGCTCGACACCCAAAAGGACAGCCAGGGCCGCTACCTGCTGCAGGACGACATCACGCAGCCCGGCCGCAAGACGCTATTCGGCCGGCCCATCGAACCCGTGGCCAACCGCTACCTGCCGTCCCGCGAGGACACCACAGCCGGCAAGACGTACGCGCCCATCTTCCTGGGCAACGGTAAGCAGTTTGCCGTGTGGTTCACCCGCGGGCAGTACGAGTTGGCCTCGACCCGTGAAGGTGGCGACGCCTGGCGGCGTGACACCACCGAGCTGCGCGTCATCACCCGGGACGACCTGCGGCAGTGGGACGGCGCCGCCATGGTCAAGGGCGAGCTCGACGTGACGCCGGCGGTGTAACGCCATGCCGTGGCTGAGGGTCACGCGCGGCTTCCGTGACCTCGAGGCGGGCGTCCACCGGCGGCCCGGGGACGTGTTCGAGGTCTCCGAAGCCCGGGCCCGGGTAATCCTGGCGGCTGGCGTGGCCGAGACGGTGAAGAGTCCGCCCATAGCTGCGCCAGCCGCTTTAGGAGCGCCGGAGCGGCCCAGGAGGCGCCGCAAGAAGGGGTGAGGTGAATGCTCACCCTAAGTGAAGTCAAACAGTGGCTCAGACTGGAGGAGAGCGATACCGCCGAGGACGCTCTCCTCCAGTCTCTGATCGCCGCTGCGACCGAATACATCCGCAACGCTGCGCCCGTGGGGTTCGCCCTGGAGGGCAACCCCATCGCTGGGCTCCTGGCGCGGGTGCTCGTGGCTGACTGGCACGAGC
>JBFMCJ010000323.1 GCA_040754675.1 Bacillota bacterium | reverse complement strand
CGCAGTTACGGCCCCGCCACCTGGCAGGATTTCGCCGCCTGGGCGGGGATTACGGTGAGGGAGGCGGTCTCCTTGGCCGGCGGCCTCGGGAATGAGGTGGTGGAGGTGTCGGTCGAGGGCCGCCGGACCTACCTGCTGCGGGAGGATCTGGCCGCCGTCCGGGCCGCTGAGATCCGCGGCCGGGTGGTGCGCCTGTTACCCAGCTTCGATCCCTACCTCCTGGGCCACCACGAAAAGGGCCATCTGGTGAGCAACGCCCACTACAAGCGCGTCTTCCGCAAGGCGGGCTGGCTGTCCCCGGTGGTGCTCGTGGATGGCCGCGTGGCCGGCGTCTGGTCGCACCAGCGCAGTGGTCGCACCCTGCGGGTCACCGTCGAACCGTTCGGCGACCTGCCCCCCCGGGTCCGTGAGCAGATAGTTGCCGAGGCGGGGGATCTGGGCCGCTTCCTGGACCTTCGTGCCCTTACCGAGTTCATATCTTAGGAGGAATTCATCTGGCCATCGGCCACCCGGAATGTGGTGAGCACGCCGATTCCCCTTCAGCCGAGGTCCGTTGAGGTGGAGCGAGACCAGAACTGCGGGACGCGCAGCAGGGAGGCATCGAGGGATGGGCAGCCCGGCCGGTGTCATGGCTGAGGTGCAAGATGTGGAAAAGATATACGGCACTGGCGACGCCGCCGTTGCTGCGTTGCGGGGGGTGTCGCTAAGCGCAAGGGAAGGGGAGTTCCTGGCCATCACCGGGCCGTCGGGGTCGGGCAAGTCCACCCTGCTCAACCTGATTGGGGCGCTCGACCGGCCCACGGGCGGGACCGTGAAGGTGGGGGGAGTAGACCTAAGCACGTTACGCGGCAATGCGCTGGCCGACTTCCGCTTTCGGTTTGTGGGATTCGTGTTCCAACAGTTCTACCTGCTCCCCAATCTGACCGCGCTGGAAAACGTGATGGTACCCCTTCTTTCGCGCCGGGTTGACTTCGATCGCAGGTCGCGGGCCCTGGAAGCCCTGGCCGCGGTGGGCATGGAGAGGCGGGCGCGTGCTCTCCCCGCCCAGATGTCGGGAGGAGAGCAGCAAAGGGTGGCTGTGGCCCGCGCCCTGGTAAACCGTCCTCGCCTCATACTGGCTGACGAGCCCACCGGCAACCTGGATTCGGTGAGCGGGGTGGCGGTTATCCGTCTGCTGGAAGAAGCGCGGGCAAGGGATGGGGCCACCGTCATCCTGGTGACGCACAACCTGGAACTGGCCTCTAGGGCTGACCGGCAGGTTCACCTGGTTGACGGGCTGGTGGTGCGGGAAAGCGTCTCCCGGGGACCGTACCTCCCTCGGTCACAGCGCGATTCGGGGGAGAGGGGTGACGCCCATTGCTGTCCCTGATCGCGCGCAACTGGCGGGGAGCGAAGGAGCGCCTTGCCCTTCTGGTGGTGGGCGCAGTGGGCATCAGCGTGGGGCTCACCTACGTGGTGGCCCTGGCTCAAACCAGCAAAGGCACCGTGCAGGAGCTGCTGGAAGAACGGTGGCGTTCCTCGTACGATCTGATGGTGAGACCGGCCGGCGCCCCCAGTGCTGCGGAGCGCCATTTGGACCTGGTGGAACCCAACTACCTCCTGGGTCTGCCCGGTGAGATCAGCCTGGATCAATACGAAATCATCAAGGGAATCCCGGGGGTGGGGGTGGCGGCACCCGTGGCGGTGGTCGGCTGGGTGAACCTCACGCTTCCCATGGACTTCCCCCTGGTAACCGATCCCGGTGTCTACCGGATGACCAGGACGGTGGCAGCCTCAGATGGGAAAACAGACTACCGTACCACGGAAGTCACGTACTGGCTGAACAGCGAGGGTCCGGCTGTGAAGCGTTTCGTAAAGAGGGAAGGCCGTGTGGTGTTCGCCGGACTCCCCGAGGATTATGGCATGCAGCTACTGCCCCAGAACCTGCGGGGCAGCAACGAGAACTGGAACTGGTATGGCCAGCTCGTCCTGCTGGTAGGGATTGACCCGGAGCAGGAGGCACGGCTGGTAGGACTCGATGGGGCGGTGGTGAGCGGGCGGTACTTCTCCGCGGCCGATGTGGTCAGGGGCGAGCAGGTGGAAGTGCCCGTTCCCGCCAGCGCCGGCGGCGGCTCGTTCACGCGCCAGATATGGACCATGCCGGTGCTGGTGTCCCGGCAGGCGTATGCTGACACGTCCTTTCGCTTCCAGTTGCAGAAGCTCGACCTGGACTACCGGGATGAGCTGGCCATGCTGGAACAGGTGCGGGCGCGGGGCGGGCGGCGTTACCTGGATGGGTTACCGGTCCGGGCCACCGTCGTCGATTACCGCCTGGGCGCTCAGGACCTGCGTGAGAGCCTGTACCGCTATCTTGACGAGATATCCGGGGGTCGGAGAGAGCCTGTGTATCCCAGCCAGGTGGCCGCTTTGCCCGGCCCCGTTGAATACCATCCTGCCGACTCGCCGTTTCCCTCGCGGTGGCCACTGTGCTACCGGGTGGTCCCGGAGGAGGTCGGGTTTCTGAAAGGCATATTCCGTGGCGTGGGGCTGGAGGTTCCCATGTACCGTGCGGTGCAGTCAGCATTACCCGCAGACCCGTCTCTAAACAAGGACCCCTACCTGGAACTGACACCAATCGGTTTCTTTGACCCCAACCGGCTGCGTCTGGCCCGCGACCCCCTCAACGAACTCCCCATGGAGACATACCGGCCCGCCGCGGCCTCCCTGGTCCTGGATGCCGGGGGGAGGCCGGTGAACCCCCCCGTGGAAATCAGGCCGGTGGAAAGCCCGGGGTGGTTTCTCACTTCGCCGCCGGCGCTGCTCACCAGCCTGGAGGCGGCGGCGAAACTGAAGGCAAACCCCATAAGCGCCATCCGGGTGAGGATAGCCGGGTC
This sequence comes from Bacillota bacterium, assembly GCA_040754675.1. Taxonomy (NCBI): domain Bacteria; kingdom Bacillati; phylum Bacillota; species Bacillota bacterium. The sequence continues at coordinate 1,819 of JBFMCJ010000323.1, read as the reverse complement.
GGAAACCATGGGCGAAACGGCCCAGGCCAGGGCAGAAGCCGTCGCCAGGGAGATACGGGATCGCACCGGGCTGGCCGTGGACATCATGCTGGGTTCGTCGCCCCGGCGCGTCCTCATCCACGTGTGCGGGTCGGAGGAGATCCCGGATCTGGGGTACGTGGAGCAGCCCTGGATACAGAAGGGAGCGGCCCTGACCATCCTGCGCGAGACGAGGCTGGGTTTTTCGGTCATCGTAGGCGCCGTCCTGGTGGTGGCCGTACTGTACGTGCTCTCTACCACCAGCGTCTCCGTGCTCCTGCGGCTGCGCGAGTTCGGCATCCTCTCCGCCGTGGGCTGGCGGCCCGGGAGGGTACTTTTCCTCATCCTGGGAGAGTCTCTGCTGACCGGTGTTCTGGTGGGAGCGGCCGGGGTGGCCCTGGCCTGGGCCGTGGCCAGTGGCAGCAGGATGACGCTCTCACCGCTCAGGCTGGCAGCGGTCGCCCTCCTCCCTCCCCTCGTGTACGGTGCCGGGGCGACGCTCCCCGGGCGCGCCGCCACCCGGGTTCACCCCCGCCTCGCCGTGGGCGAAGGAGAGGTTGGCGGTGGATCTCTGCGCCTGGCAGGAGGCTCTGCGGCAAACCTTGTCCTCGCTGACCTGGTGCGCCGCTGGAAGCGCAACGTGCTCTGTGTCCTGAGCATGGCGCTGCCCATTCTCCTCCTGACGGTCTTCCTCTACGTCACCGTGCGCCTGCGGGGAGTCATGTACACCACCTGGCTGGGGGAGTACGTGGCGTTGGAAGTGGGCCCGTCCCACTATTTTGCCGCCGTCTTCGCCCTGTTCATGGCCGTCCTCACTACGACCGACATTACGTGGCTCAATGTCTCGCAACGCCGTGCTGAGATGGCGCTGCTTCAGGCTCTAGGCTGGCGTAACTGGCAGGTGCGACGGCTGGTCCTCGCCCAGGGGGTGGTGCTGGGATGGCTGGCGGGGCTCCTGGGCCTCGCCGGAGGCACCCTGGCGCTGGCTCTGGCCTACCATGCCGTCCCCCCTCTTGGGGTGGAGGTAGTCCTGGCCATCCTGGGTCTTTCCACGCTGACGGGCCTGGCCGGGGCGGTGGTGCCGGCCTGGGCTGCCACTCGGGGGAACCTGGCCGCCGCTTTGCGCCGCGAATGATCCAGAGCATGCGGAACAGGGAGAGGCGAGGTGGTCGCCCCCGCAAGGACCACACCCGGTTCGGGTCAGGTGGGGCAGCCGGGAAGGTTCCGGCTGTGCGATTGGAGCAGTGTGCTTCTTTTCTCTCCCGGCATTTGTTGAGGTTGGCGGGTGGCTGCTTGGACGTGGCCGGTGTGGGCAGGCCCGCAGGGCGTGGAACGATAACCACTGATCGTAGTGGACCAGACTCTGAGCCTCATACGTGACCTTAACGGCTGCGGGCTCACTGTGCTCCTCGTCGAACAGAACGCGCGCAAGGCACTTCAGGTAGCCAAGCGTGGGTACCTTCTCGAAACCGAACGCCTGGCCATGAGTGGCACGGCGGCCGACCTTCTCGAACACCCGGACTTTAGCCACCTTTATTTCGGCCGCAGGGCGTGCAGGCGGCAGGGGGCACTTCACAGCCACGGCATCGTCTGAGTTGTTGTTGCTAAGCACTGTCACCTGCCTTTTTGCCAAAGTACGTCAGCCAAGTCGGGCTTCCCGGTGCCGCTTAGAGTTGTCCTCGAAGACCTCGTCCGTGATGGTTCCTCCGGAGAAGTAGTTGCTACCCGAGGTGCGGTATACGTCCCTTCCATACGCTTGAGGTTTTGTCCCTGGCCTGCTGCGCCCGAGAACATGAGTTAT
>JBFMCJ010000322.1 GCA_040754675.1 Bacillota bacterium | reverse complement strand
GGCGCCTGCGCCGCCAGCTTCCGGGCCCGGGCCTCCAGTTCGTCGACCGTGAAAAACCGCTGGTATGCCGGTACGCTGCGCAGGATGTCAGTGGTTGTCCATTCCGTCATGTCTCCCGACCCCTCCGTCACGAGGCCCGACTCCTTTGCTGGAGGCGCCCCCACGAGCGCCACCCCCGCCTAGCGCTTCAGCCACACGTTGCTTTCGTCGCTCACCAGGTTCAAATTCCACCGCTGGGGCACGAACCCCTGAACCGCCGCGCTCGTCGCGCTGTGCCCGAACTCGAAGTATAGCGGGATGACGGGTACGTCCTGCATGATTAGCCGCTGCGCCTGCTTCCACACGACCTCCCGCTTCTTGGGGTCGATGATGCGGCTCCCCTGCGCCAGCAGCTCGTCCACCTGCGCACTTCTGTAGAAGTGCACGTTGCTGACCCCGATGTTGTCCGAGTGGAACAGCGCATGCAGCCCCGTTGGCCCGCTGTATGCGAAGTCCATGAACACGCCCGTGTTACCCTGCTGCAGATCGCTCACCCAGGTCGCAACCTCCTGCACGTTGATGCGGGCATCCACGCCGAACTTCCGCCACTCCGTCACCAGAACGGTGACCACCCGCACCCGCCCGGGTTCGTTGAGCGTCTTGACCTCCACCTCCAGCCGCTGCCCATCCCTGGCCCATAACCCGTCGGCTCCCTTCCGCCACCCGGCCTGCTCCAGCAGCCTGGCCGCCCCCTCCGGGTCGTACGGCCACAGCTCCTTCAGCGTCGGGTCGTGCCCCACCAGCGTCGGCCCGACCTGCCCGTAAGCGCGCATGGCGTTCTCGCCGAACACGTTGGCCACGGCGGCGTCAATGTTCACCGCCATCGCCAGCGCCTTTCGCACCCGCACGTCGTCGAACGGCGCCCGCTTCACGTTGAACCCGAGTCCCCGGTAGTACCCGAGCGGGGAGCGGTATACCTGGAAGCGGCTGTCCTTCTTGAGCCGCGCCACGTCCTCCGGGGGTACCGACAGCACCGCGTCCACGTCGCCGGCCTCGAGCGCCAGGATCGCCACGGTCAGGTCGGGAATGATGCGGAACTCGACGCCGTTCAGGTACGGCTTCTTCCAGTAATCCTCATTGCGCCGCAAGCTGACGTGGTCGTCCGGCACCCACTCGACGAACTCGAACGGCCCCGACCCGATGGGCGACCGGGCGAACCCCGCCGGCCCCAGCTTTTCGTAGGCCTCCTTCGGCACGATGCCGATGCCGGCCAGGCGGATCGTATCGAGCAGGAACGGATCCGGATACTTCGTCTTGATGACGAGCGTGTACGGGTCCGGCACCTCGAGAGAGGCGATGCTGGCCAGGGCGCCGGCGAAGGGCGACTTGGTCTCGGGCTTCATGATGAGCTCGTAGGTGTACCGGACGTCCTCGGCCGTCACCTCCCGGCTCTTGCCTTCGGGGAAGATGCGGTTGCCGTCGTGCCACGTGACGCCCCTGCGCACCTTAAACACCCACGTCCGGTCATCCGGGTTGTCCCACGAGACGGCGAGGTCCGGGATGGGCTGCCCGTCCTTGCCCGTCCGGACCAGGCTGTTGAACATCTGGCTGATGACGGCGTAATCCGGGTCGTTGGCGGTCATGATGGGATCCAGAGTGGTCACGCTCATGTCGGCGATGCGAAGCGTGCCGCCGGGCTGCGGCTCGGCAGCCACAGCCGCCCCCGCGCCGGCCGCGAGGGCCATGGCCGCCACCAACAACGTGATGAGTCCCGGCCGGTTCATCTGTTGACCGAACTCCCTTCTGGGACAGCGCTCTGAATGCTCAAAACGCGGCCCTGAACGCTTACATCCCCTGCCATCGACGCTGAACCTCTCGCACCCCGAAGCTCAACCCCCTCACGCCCCGTGCTGGTCTCCCTTCACACCCCCCGTTCCGACCGCAGTTTCGGGTCGAGCGCCTCCTGCAGCCCGTCGCCCACGAAGTTGATGGCCAGGACCGTGACCATGATGGCCGCGCCTGGCGCCACGACCAGGTGGGGCGCCGTCCGCATGAACGTCTTCGCTTCGCTCAGCATCGCGCCCCACTCTGGCCAGGGTGGCTGAACGCCCATCCCGAGGAAGCTCAGACCCGCCGCGGCCAGGATGGCGTTGGCGAGCCCCATCGTCCCCGTGACCACGACCGGCCCGAGGCTGTTGGGCAGAATGTGGCGGAAGATGAGGCGCAGGTCGCCGGCGCCGGCTGCCCGGGCGCTTTCCACGTAGGGCTCGGCCTTGAGGGCCAGCACCTTGCCCCGCACGAGCCGCGCGTACTCCGGCCAGCTAACGGCGGCGAGCACGAGCATCACGTTCTGAATGCCAGGCCCGAGCGCCGCAATGACCCCGATGGCCAGGATGAAGAAGGGAAAGGCGAAGAACAGGTCGGTGACCCGCATGAGCAGCAGGTCCACCACGCCGCCGTAATACCCCGACACGGCGCCCAGGACCAGTCCCACCGAGGCCGCCAGGCCGATGACGGCAAACCCGACCACGAGCGAAGTTCGGCCCCCGAACAGCAGGCGGCTCAACACGTCCCGCCCGAAGTTGTCGGTCCCCAGCAGATGCCCGGGGGAGCCCGGGGGCTCGAACGGGCGGCCCAGGCTCATCTCGAGCGGGTCGTACGGCGCCGCATACGGCGCGAGCAGCGCGCTGGCCGCCATGACGGCCAGGATGGCCGCGCCGGCCACGGCCAGCCGGTTCCGGGCGAACCGCCGCCAGTTGCCCCATCGGCCGGGTGTGACCGGCGCGGCGAGATCAGTCGTAGCGGATTCGGGGGTCGAGGTAGGCATAGAGCACGTCCACCACCAGGTTTACGAGCACGAACAGAAGCGTGAAGATGAGCACGGTGCCCTGGATGACGGGCAGATCTCGCTTCCAGATGGCATTGACCGCCAGCCGCCCGACGCCCGGCCAGCCGAAGATGGTTTCCACAATCACGGAGCCGCCCAGCAGGTAGCCGAACTGGATCCCGGCCAGGGTCAGCACCGGGATGAGGGCGTTGCGCAGCCCGTGCCGCCAGACGACCACCCGCCGGCCGAGCCCCTTGGCCCGAGCGGCCCGGATGTACTCCTGCCGCAGCACCTCCAGCATGCTGGAGCGGGTGAGGCGGGTGAGAAGGGCGGCCATGCTGGTTCCGAGGGTGATGGCCGGGAGCACGAGATGGCGCAGCACGTCCCCCGGCCCATCCCGCCAGTCGCCCATGCCCGACAGCGGCAGCCACCGAAGCTCCAGCGAAAAGACCAGCATGAGAAGGAGCGCCAGCCAGAAGTTCGGCATGGAGACCCCGAGCAGAGACCCAAACACCGCCGCGTGATCCCAGAGCGAATGCTGTCGGGCCGCGGCAACCACCCCGGCCGGTATCGCGATCGCCATCGCCACCACCATGGCAGCGACAGCCAGCTGCAGCGTGGCCGGCAAGCGGGCGAGCACCGCCTGGAGGACCGGCTCCTGAGTCTGGATGGAGCTCCCAAGGTCGCCCCGCAGCAGCCGCCCCAGGAACTGCAAGTACTGCACGCCAGGCGGCTGGTCGAGCCCGTACTGCCGGCGAAGCTGCTCCACCGTCGCCGGGTCCGGCGCCAGCAGCGGGTTGCTGCCCAGCATCACGCTGATGGGGTCGCCGGGGATGATGTTGACCAGGGCAAACACGAGAAACGAGATGCCCAGCAGAAGCGGAATGGTAAGCAATATCCTGCGAAGAATGTAGCGCCCCACACCGCCCGTCTCCTTTTAAGGCGACACCATTCGGGGCGACCGGACGCGTTCCTTCGCATGAGGCTGAATCCCGACATCTCCCAGTACCGGTGCTGGAGCCTCGTTGCTGCCGCCGTGCTTCGGTTCGCGAAGGGGCTATACGGCAGAGTGCGGAAAGATGCACGCCAATCGTCCCGCGCACCGTGAACAAAGGGGGGCCTTCGCATGCAGATACAGCCGTATCAAAACCTCTTCAGGCTCGACGGGCGAGCCGCGCTGGTCGTGGGCGCGGGCTCCGGAATCGGCAGGGCTGCCGCGCAGGCGCTGGCCGCGTTCGGGGCCCACGTGCTGGCCGCCGACGTCAGCCTCGAACGCTCGCAGCAGACGGCTGACGAAATCCGGCGGGCAGGGGGCCGGGCGGATGCTCGGCCGGTCGACCTCGCCGATGGGGCGGCGGTCGCCTCCCTGGTGTCGGATATCGTGCGGGAGCACGGCCGGCTTTCGGTGGCCGTCACCACTCCGAGCATCAACGTGCGCAAGCCCCTGCTGGCTTACACGGACGAAGAGTTCGACCGGGTGGTGGGCCTCAACCTCAAGGGCACGTTCCACCTCCTGAGAGAAGCCGGGCGCGCCATGGCCGAGGCCGGCGGCGGGAGCATCATTGCGTTCTCGTCAATCCGCTCGGTCGTCGTCGAACCGGGGCAGGGTGTGTATGCGGCCACGAAAGCCGGCACGGTCCAGCTGGTGCGGACGCTGGCCGCCGAACTCGGGCCCCGGGGCGTCCGCGTCAACGCCATCGCCCCGGGCATCGTGGACACACCTCTCACCGGCCCCATCAAACGCCACCCGGGCTGGTATCGGGCTTACGCCGAGAAGAGCGTGTTGGGCCGCTGGGCGACCCCGGAGGAGATGGCCGGCACCGTGGTCTTCCTGGCTTCCGATGCGTCGAGCTACATCACCGGCTCGGTGATCTTCGTGGACGGGGGATGGA
>JBFMCJ010000321.1 GCA_040754675.1 Bacillota bacterium | reverse complement strand
CGACCTCCCGTGAGCAACCTGTTCGGCAAGAAGGGCAGGCGGTTCCTCGCGGAGCTCGTGCTGCCCAAGACGGAGGAGATCATCCTGGGGTCGTGCCTCGAGCTCATCGATGAACTCGACCGGGAAGTAGCGGCGCTGGAAGGGGAGATATACGAGGGCGCAAAGCAGATGCCCAAGGTCAAGTTGCTCCTGCCGGTGCCGCGCCTCGACGTGATAAGCATCATGACCATCCTGGCGGAGATCGGCGACATCTGGCGGTTCCGCTCCCCCGAGAAGATTTTCAGCTACGCCGGGCTCGTGCCTCGTGTCCACTCCTCCGGGAAAACGCGCTACACCGGGCACATCACCAAGGCGGGCCGCAGCACGTCACCTGGGGTTGCCCTTACCGTACCACGGAATTAAGAACCACGTTGGGCAAAAAGAACCAAGTGGCTCAACGGGCTCCACTGTCAGCTCCCCGGGAACTTGCCCCTAACCACACCCGCGGTCAGGGCGTCACTGGGCGGAAAGCGTGCCTACCTGGCTCCCAGCCGCAGGCTGGAGCGGGATGGCTCGCATACGGTGAGGCCGCAGGCTCTGGCCTCCTCACGGGCGTAACGGAAAACTCCCGGAGGCGCCGTGTCTATAAAGGCTTGAGCAGTGCGATATACCGCAGCACGGTTGCCTGGCGGAACTAAATCGTTGAGGACAATTATCTTGTGGCCCGCAGCCAAATCAATTCCCGCCCTTTCTGCGCGCCGCTCAATGTGTGCCACCACACTTGCAACGTCAGCTTCAACCAGGGGATCGATCCGTACCAGCAGCGCTACATCAGCCTCCGGCGGGAACGCGGCCATAAATTCAGCGATGGCTTGAAGCCACCTATCGTGCGGATCCCTCCAGTCGGGAGCTAACAAGAAGTTGAAGCGGCCGGCTCCCGCCACCTCCAGGGGGGAGACCGCACGGGATGCCACTTCACGAGGCGTCAAGGGGCACCGGTGGTACTCAGGATCGAACGCCCTTGTCAACAGTGAACCGTACGGGATCGCATCGGTAGCGTTACCTTCATCGCGGAGAAACCACTTGGCGCGAAAAACCTCCAGGTTCTTCCTCATGAGCGCTGCATAGTCGATGCTTTGAGCGAGGAAAGTCCGGCTGCCAAGGTGGTACACGAAAGCGTCGTCAGCTATCCATATTCGGAATCCGGCAAGCTGGGCTCGGATGCAGAAGTCGTCGTCCTCGAAATTGCCTATGCCAAAACTTGAATCGAAGCCACCGACACGGTCCACCACCTCACGTTTTATGAGCATGCAAAACGCGACCGCACGGGGCGAAAAGAACCCCATGTACTTTTTCTCGAGCGCCCTCTTCCTTGCATACTCTTCCATGTTTTCAGCGTCATTCGCGTCCGGCTCTGCAACGCGCTGGCTTCCCGAAACACGATTGCTCCTCGGGCCCACTATGCCGACACCTGGTGCGCGCAAAGCGCGCAGCATAGGGCTCAACCATCCTGGCGGAACAACCACATCATTATTCATCACCACAATCTGGCTTCCTCCGGCAGCATCTATACCCTGGTTGCACGCGTAGGCAAATCCCGTATTCACTTCGTTTCTTATGACCCTCACATTTGGGTAGCGGTCGGCCAACGCTTGGAGGTATTCGGGAGTCTCATCTGTAGAACCATTGTCAATTACAATTAGCTCAAAGGGCTCCGTCGTGTTCCGGAAGACACTATCCACGCATTGCCGCGTAAGCTGGACCTCGTTCCAGCACGGGATCACAATGGAAGTCAATCCGTCACCTTTTTTGGAAGGCTCGAAGCCCACGCGTGAGCTGGGGCGCGACCGCAGGCACATCTTCAACGCGTTCTGCACGTCGAGCCTTACCTTGTCAAATCCATACCTTTCCTTTACAAGGGCAAGGCCCCTCATGGAGAGGTCGTGCCAGAGGTCCCTGTCACGGTACAGACGCAAAACCGCTTCTGCGAAGGCCTCTGGGGTGTCAGCGATGAGCACATGCTTCCCGTCTTGCAGTCCCATGCCTTCTGTCCCAACCGACGTGCTGACGACCGGGAGTCCGGCTGCGAGTGCTTCCGCGATCTTTCCCTTCATTCCCCCACCGGCACGCAAGGGAGCGACCGAAATTCGAGCCTCACCAAGGTACGGCAATACGTCGGGGACGTATCCGATCAACGTGATCGAACCACCGGCGAGTTCAGCTTGGGAGCACAGCTGACGGAGCACCGGAGGAGGCTCGTTGCCCACAATGCGCATGGTCATCGCCGGTTCCTCGCGCACAATCAAAGGCCAGACCGACTCCAGAAACCAGCCAACGCCGTCTAGGTTGGGGCGGTGAAGGAAATTACCCACGAATATAAGCCCCGAGCGTCGCGAAAAACTGCTCCCGATTGGATGAGGTTCGTGTACGTTGGGAATCGTAGCTACCCGCACAGCCGGCACAAGAGAACGCACGAGATCCCGCTCAAGTTCGGTAACAGTGATCACTACGTCCGCATTTGCGCAGGCCGACAACTCCTGGTCCCTTGTCCGTTGCCAGCCGCCGGTCAGGCTACTCCCTACCTCCTCCAGTCTTTTCTCCCGGACAAAGTGTAAGTCAACCGTATCGAGGACGAGACAAGCCTCAGGCGTCACCTGACGAACCACGGGAGTACACAGCGCGGCCAGCTGATACCCCTCAACCCATACGACGTTCGGGGCAAACGACGCTAGCAACACAGCCAATCGCTCGAGCTTGCCCTGCTCGCCTTCGTGGACGTCGTCCCCCCCGACCACCACCACTCCCATTCTTCGAAGAAGGCTTACGTAGGTTTCCAAACCCGAGGACTTCCAACAGAAGAACGCAACAGAATGTCCCTCTTCCAGGAGCATCTGCACGATGTGGAATAATCTCTGGCTTCCTGAGCCCCTGTCGTATACGGGTGGGACCACGTCCACAACGAGAATACGCAAGGGGGGCACCCTGCGAGCGGCAAGTGGGACACACTCCAAACGGGCGGGGTACTGCCTTTGAAGAACGGCTGTCCACTTGTCGACGAACTTCTGCTTATTGACCACCTGGTACCTTTTCAGCCCTGAGGTAAGGTCGCGTCCTGCAGTAGCTCCCTCCACGTGCTGAACCACCGCGCGGGGCTCGTATATAACCCGCCACCCGCGGTTGCGTATGGCAAAACATAGGTCGGCGTCCTCGTAATATGCAGGAGCGTAGCGCGGATCAAACGCCCCCGCGGCCCAAAACACGTGCGCCTTGACCAGCAGCGCCGCAGCGCTGCAATAGTCGACATCCCCTGGCTCGCTGAACTCCCTCAAGTCTGGGTTACTTCCCCGGCCATAGTTCCACCCCGAACCATCGGCGAAAATGATTCCGCCGGCCTCCTGGAGACGCCCGTCGGGATATACAAGCTTGGCTCCCACTGCACCCACATCCGGCGGCGCAGCCGCAGCGATGAGTGCATCCAGCCAACCAGGCTGCGGCCTGGTATCGTTGTTCAAGAAGACCAGATACCGACCTCTCGCCACCTCCGCCCCCTGGTTACTGGCAAGCGTGAACCCCACATTGTGGGTGTTTGACACCAGGCGCACGTCCGCCTGTGCCGCCAAGAACTCTGCCGAGCCATCCGTCGAACCATTATCAACCACCACAATCTCGTACCGTTCAGCCGGACCGGAATTGGCACGCACAGCTTCAAGACAGCTCTGGAGCATGGCCAGCCCGTTCCAATTCACGATCACGATTGAGACATCCGGTTCCCCTGGCTGGCTGGGCCACTCGTTTCTCCCCGCAACGATTACAATCTGGTACGCTGTCAGCTCGGAGAGCTCCGGGCCGGTCACGCGCTCAAGGCACACGTCCCCGAGTTTCACCGTGATGGGGAGCCGCGACGGGTTGGCAGGCATGCTCAGCCGGGCATCCGGCTTCAGGTAGATCTCGTGCACCCGCAACCCCGCACTCTCGACCAGCTCGCGGGCCCGAGCCACCGTAAAGTAGCGGAGGTGGGTACGGTCGAAAATCCCTTCCAGCGAGTAGTCCCAAGAACCTTCGGCTATCCGCGCCACTTCTGCGAGATTCCTCAGATTGGGCAGGCTCAGGACGAAGACTCCCCGGCGGCTGAGCAGCTTCGCCAGGCGGGAAATTACTGACCACGGATCGACCAGGTGTTCCAAGACGTCACCGCAAACGATCACGTCAAAGCCTCCCGCCGGCGGCTGAATGTCCGCTACCGAGACGTCTCCGGTAATGACCTTGTCCAAGACCTCTGCCGCCCGGCGCGCCACCTCCGGGACGATCTCGACACCCACCACCAGCCGATCCCCACGCTGAGACTTCAACACCCTCCCCAACGCTCCACTGCCACAACCCACATCCAGAACAGTACGAGCCCAGTGTGGCACGCGTTCGATGATTTCCTCGCGGACGTGGTCGTAGTACCCGGACCCGCGATCGCCTGTCGAGGTTCGAGCTGCCATCCTTCACCGATCACCTTCCTCGGGGGTCCCCATTTTATTGCAGCCGCGGTGATTGCAGCCGCGGTCGTGGCTCGTCACAGTGCAACACGCAGGTGGCGCGCCAGGGCGTCGCGCCAGTGCGGGAGCCGGTAGCCCAGGACGTGCGGGAGCGGGAAAGGGTCGAGAACCGAGTAGCGCGGCCGCGCCGCAGGGCGCGAAAGGGCTGACGTGGGGATGGGCTCCACCCTGGCGGGCAGGCCTGCCAGCCTGACCG
>JBFMCJ010000320.1:4160-4721 GCA_040754675.1 Bacillota bacterium | reverse complement strand
GACGGTGTGAAGGTGCCCGACCCGCAAGCAGCTTCGCGTTTGGTTGGCATGGGCCGGCTCCAGGGTTCCGTTGCCGCGGGGAAGTTGGCCCTGGGTGGGACCGTGTGGGCGGCAATGCAGGAGTTCAGCCCGTACACGGCGTGGCTGGCGGGGTCTGCGGCGCCCGCGCGAGCGTTCCTGGACTATGCCAACGCGCGCGGGGGTGCCGGCGCCGCCATCGAAGGGCGATACCGCACCGCAGGCAGGGGCACGGCCGAACTCCGGCTGGGCTGGCAGGAGGCAGTCTCCGCACCCGACACGCCCCTCGTGGGGGCCTCGGCCCGCGGCTCGCTGCAGTGGCAGGCCGGTTCGGGCGGGAGCGTGCGTCTGGGGGTGGGTGCCCGGTGGTCGCCCGCCCTGGGCCGGGTTGTCCCCCAGGTGGTGGCGGGCGCTGTTCGCCGTTTCGGTCAGGGCACGCTGAGCCTCGACCTCGTCGGCGACATCACGCCAGCTTCTGTTTTCCAGGGGTCAACGGCCCACGTGCCCGTGGCCGTAGCCGCTGCGCTTTCTACGAAGCTCGGG
>JBFMCJ010000320.1:0-4150 GCA_040754675.1 Bacillota bacterium | reverse complement strand
GGGGGGTCGGGACGGTTGACGGTCGCGCTCCAGACCCCTCCGTCCCTCGCGAGTCCACCGGAAAACCAGGCAACCATGGTGATGGCTCCGGACGCTGCTCTCTCAATCGAGGGGGTGCTGCCGCGTGCCCGGCCGGTCAGCCGGGCCGAACTTCTCGTCACCTGGGAGGCGGCCACGAGACGCCTGGCCACCGGCTTCGCGGTGGGCTTCTGACCGTCACCCAGGATCGTCTTGCTCATGTCAGACCCGGGTCATGGTGATATGATGGGCGCGGAGTGATGCCCGTGGCGCAAAGGTTCTTCGAGCCCGGGCAGCCCGCGCTTGCACCCGCCCGATGCGTGGTGTGCGGACGGCCCCTGGCATCCGGTCCGGCCCTGCTGGCCCCCGGGTGGCGCGTGTGCGATCCGTGCCGGAAGGTGCTCCGGCAGCGGATAACGCCGTGGAACGAAGAGGGGCAGCGCCTGAGGCTACCCCTCAGCGCCGGTCCCGGTTCGGGTTATTCGCAGCCATGGTCGCCATCGCCAGGACGTACGCTTTGAAGTTGTCCGGAAGGTCGAGCCGCTGCAGGATCGGCCGCAACGGCGACCGCTCCAGCTCCTCGCGCAGCCGGTGATAGCCTTCCTTCTCCATGGCCACCCCCCTTCCCAGACGGGGGCCACCCGGCCCACGGCCGGCGCTACGGGTAGTATCCGCGATGACAGCCAGAGAATGCCGGCCTTTTCAGCAGCGGCTGTACCCGCAGTTCTGGCAGTACCCGCAGCCTTCGATGCGGACGTACTGAGCCTGACCGCACATGGGGCAGATGTCGGCCCCGGCCAGGGACCTGTGGTGACCGTTATGCTTCGTCGCGGCCTCGCCCGGCTGGGTAAGCATCACGGCAGGCGCCTGGAGGCCAGGGTCGCCAACCTCTCGTGCCCCGGAAGCCCTTCCCTCGGCCCCGCCCCGAGCCCGCTCAAGCTCCTGAGCCGACTCCACACCCTCAGTGCCCGCGGCCCGGCCTTCGGCTGCCCCCCGCAACCCGCCGACCTGGCCCGCCGACCCCTCGCGTTCCGTGCCGCCCGCTGCGGAGGCACGCGCCTCGGACCGCTCGGCAGGCTGGTCCTCCCGGACCACGCCCGGGGGCCGGGCCGCGCCTTCTTCTCCGGGCACCTGGGCCGAGGTCAGCGCTTGCGGCTCCTCAATCCCCGGCGCCGCGCCGGTTTCGCTGCGTCGAGTGTTCAGGTAGCGCTCGAGCGCCTTGGCCAGGGCATCCGGCATGGAAAGCACCTTGTTGGGCCCGTAGCCGAAGGGCTGCGCACCGCCGATGTTGCGGAGCTGCTCGACCACCAACGCCAGCTTCTCCAGGTTGCTGATGGGGCTGGGGGTGCGCAAGTAGAGCGAGATCAGGCGACCGATGGCCTCGGCGTCCGCCGTGATGTCCATGCCTCCCTTGCCCAGCACGATGATGGTCTCGAAGGGCTGGCCTTTCGGATACTCGTTGACGACCACCCGTGCCGTGCCCACCATGGTCTTCTGGCGGTAGGTGAACCCCTCCACCTCTTCCGGAACCTCACCGATCACCGCCTTCGGCTCCACGTCCAGCGGCGAGCCCGCGGGCGTCGTCTCTCGCCGCACAGTCATGACCTGTGCCGGCACGACGGTCGTCTGCTCCGAGCCGGGCGTGCCCTCGTCTTTTGCCATCAGCACCTGCTCGTCGCGTGACTTGTCTCGGTATATGGTCACGCCCTTGCAGCCGAGCTTCATGGCAACCTGATACAGCTCCAGCGTCTGCTCGACCGTGTAGTGGGACGGAAGGTTGGCCGTCTTGCTCAGGGCGCTGTCCACCCACCGCTGGATCGCCGCCTGCATGCGGACATGCTCCTCCGGGGTCAGCTGCAGCGCCGTGACGAAGTAGGGCGGCAGCTTCTTCAGGTCTCCCCCGAGTTCGGGATGGGCTTCCAGGTACTCCTGAACGATCGGTTCGAAGATCTCCTTGCGGCCAAGCCGTCCCTGGCGCCAGTAAGACCAGGCATAGTAGGGTTCGATACCGGTGGACGTGGCCGCCATGGTACCGGTCGTCCCCGTGGGGGCCTGCGTCAGCAAGGTGACGTTGCGGATGCCGTGCTTCCCAACGGCCTGCCGCACGTCCTCTGGCATGGTCTGCATGAATCCGGACCGCAGGAACTTCTCCGCATCGAACATGGGGAACGGGCCCTTCTCTTTCGCCAGTTCAACCGAACCCAGGTACGCCTCTCTGCTGATGAACGCGTACAGCCTGTTCACGAACTCGACCGCCTCAGGGCTTCCGTAGCGAATTCCGAGGTGGATGAGCATCTCAGCCAGGCCCATGGTGCCCATGCCGACGCGGCGCTCCATCTTCTGCTGGCGCTCGTTTTCCTCGAAGAAGTACGGCGTGATGTCGATGACGTTGTCCAGGAACCGGACGCCCAGTCTCGCCGCCCTGCCCAGCTCGTTCCATTTGACCTCGCTGTTTTCAACAAACCGGGCCAAATTGAGGTGCCCAAGAAGGCAGACGCCCCATGGCGGAAGCGGCTGTTCACCGCAGGGATTCGTGGAGACGAGCGGCGCGTAGTACCACGAGTTCGACATTTTATTCGCATAGTCCAGCCGCACGAAGCCCGGCTCGGCTGAGGCCCACGCCGACTCGACGATCTGTCGGAACAGGTCCCGCGCCCGCACCCGCTGGTACACCTTAACGGGCTTGCCCATGGCCTTCCACTTTTTCAGGTCGCCGTCCCACAGCCGGTCGTAGTCCGGGTCGGTCGTGTCCGGGAAGACCAGCTCCCAGTCCGCGTCCTGCCCCAGGGCCTGCTCGAACTCCTCCGTGATGCCCACGCTGATGTTGGCGTTGGTGATGGCCGAAAAGTCTCGCTTGGCGTTGATGAACTCGATGATGTCGGGATGCCACACGCTGAGGATTAGCATTAAAGCTCCGCGTCGCGAACCTCCTTGTTCTACCAGCCCTGTGGCAAAGCTAAAAAGCGCCCCCCACGAGACCGACCCCGACGACTTGCCGTTGACGCCCTTCACGTACGCCAGGCGCGGCCGCAGCACCGACAGGTTGATGCCAACCCCGCCGCCTCGGGCCATGGTCTCCACCATGCTGCCCAGCGTGTCGATGATGGCGTGCCTCGAGTCGGCCGGCACATCCGGGGTGCGCCCCCGCACCGGTATCACGTAACAGTTGTAGGCGGTCAAGTTTTGCCCGGAACCAAGCATGAGGTTGATGCGCCCGCCCGGCACGAAGCGGAAGCCGTCGAGCAGCCAGCGGAATTCGCGCTGGAGCTCCTCGCGCCGCTCCGGCGCCTCGACCTCGACGGCGGCTCTCGCCAGCCTGTCCCACATCTGTTCAGGCCGGGTCTCGAGGGGCTTGTCGCAGCGGCTGCGCGGGCGCCGGATCACCTCGCCGCTCACCTTGAGGCGGACGGCGACCTCGTCCCCCTCCACAGCCTCGACGATCCCGACCTCCTTGGCCGGGTAGCGCCGGTCATCGCTGGTCATCACCACGACGGTGTCCCCGACCTGGATGTCTTCACGGGCAGCCTTCGGGCTGTACCGGTCAAGGAAGATGAGCTCCTGCATGGGGCCCCAGCGATAGTGCTTTCCCTGCACAGTCGAACACCTGCCCGCCACAAGATATTGAGAGCAGTTGCATTATAAGGCACGACCTGTCGGGGCGCAACATGCGTTCGGGGCCATCCGCGGCCGCCTGGCCCCTTCAGAGGGACCGGGAGACGAAAAACGAGGTTTTCCCGGTGCCTGCTTCCCGCTTCACACGGGGAGGTCCCGGCGCCAGAAAGCAAGCAGGCTCAGCAGGACGAAGGTTGCACCGTATGCGATCAGCACGATCCAGGCCACCGCGGGATCAAGCATCTCCGGGACGGAGCTGGCGCCGGGCCTCGCTGCTCCCACGGTGGCTTCCACGAAGGGGTTGTGCCGCATCACCAGCGAGTTGGCCACGTTGCCCAAAAGGTAGGGGCGAATCTCCGCAAGCCACCCCCGCGACTGGACGATCAGGCTGGACACCAGCGCCTCGACGAAATAGTAGACGAGGGCGCCGCCAACAGCGATGCCCGTGCTGCGTAACAAAAACGCCGCGGCCGCCGCCACGATTCCGTAAACGGTCAGCACCGCCCACAGCCGGGCCGCC
>JBFMCJ010000319.1 GCA_040754675.1 Bacillota bacterium | reverse complement strand
GTAGAGCTGAGCGTTTCGAACGGTAAGCGCCAGGTGTGCGCCGACCGCGTCCAGCATCTCCATCTGGTGCAGGGCGAACTGGCCGGC
This sequence comes from Bacillota bacterium, assembly GCA_040754675.1. Taxonomy (NCBI): domain Bacteria; kingdom Bacillati; phylum Bacillota; species Bacillota bacterium. Next base: position 4,654 of record JBFMCJ010000319.1, on the reverse strand, counting down.
GGCGCGGGAGGCCATGACCACGACGCCGAGGATCTGCCCCTCCGCCACCAGCGGAACGGCGGCAACGGAACCCAGCCCATGCAGAGCGCGCATCCTCGGGAGCACCACCGGGTGGCCCCGCTGCTGGGCCAGGCGAGCCAGGCGCAGCACGAGTTCGAAGCGGGGGCCGGCGATGTCGCCCAGGTTGTGATGTACCTTCACGTCCCAGGCCGGCGGCTCGCCGGTGAGCAGGAGCACCGCGCCCGCGTCCGCACCCCACCCCTCCAGCAGGGTGCCGAGCGCCCGGCGCAGCAGCGTGTAGAGGTCATCGGGGGTGCGGTTGGGGTCGCGGCTTGCGTTGAGCGCCGTGACCAGGCGCGACCGCAAGCGGGCACCTTCGAGAGCCGGCGCCAGTTCTGCGGCCAGGATGTTGAGCATGCGGATGCGGTCCGGGTCCGGCGATTCGCCATAGCGGAGGTACGTGGCGAGAACCCCCACGCGCTGCTGGCCGATGGAAAAGGGCAAGCAGGTGACGCCGCCGATGTCCTCCTGGCGCGCCGTGTCCTGCAGCGGAAGCAGGAGCGGGCAGCGGTCGTTGATGTTGGCGCTGAGGGCCTGGCAACGGCTGCAGACGTTCGACTCGAGCCCGGCTTCGACCACCCGGCGCAGGCGGGCGGTGGCGGAGTCGCTCAGGTTCCAGGTGACCTCGAGATTGGGGCAGCCCCGTTCCGGATCGAAGTAAACCACGGCCGTGGCCCGGGCGCCCAGGGCCTCGACCGGCACCCGGGCGGCAAGGGTGAGCACCTCCTGTACGTCGAGAGCGGCGGCCGCCCGCTTACCGAGCTCGTGAAGGGCCAGAAGACGCCGGTGGGTGCGCTGAAGCTCGGCGTACGCCTGGCGCAATTCGTCTTCGGCGCGCTCGCGCTGCTCCATGGCGTCCACCAGCCGCCGAAGGCCAAGCCAGGCGACCACCACGCCCGTGGCCCCGTAGATGGCAAGCTGGGCCCAGGGGTGCCATGCGGGAGAAACCACGCGCAGGACCGCGTAGAGCCATGCCTGGTGAAGGGCCGCAAGCCCCGTGACCACCAGGGGAAGGGCCCAGAAGAGCCGGCGGATCTGGCGGCTCAGGCGCCGGGGCGAAGACATAGCTACTCTCATTTTAAACCGGCCGGGCGGGAACCAGGGGGTCGACCGGGCCGCATCCAGGCCCGTCACGACACCAGCGAAAGCAAGCCCCGCAAGTCACGGATCACCGCGTCCGGATCCGGGCCGCCGTACGGCGGGATGTCGGCGGGCGGCGAAGGATCGAAGCGGGCCGACGCCGGACGATCCACCAGGACGGCTCCCATGCCCGCGCCCTTGGCTCCGGCCACGTCGGCGTGGGGGGTGTCGCCCACGTACCAGGCCTCGGCCGGTTCAACGCCCATGGCCTCCAGCGCGATCTCGAAGAGCACCCGGTGGGGCTTGACGAAGCCGATGTCGGAGGACAGCACCACGGCCTCGAAGGGGCGCAGCAGCCCCAGCGCGTCCAGGTGTTCCCGCACGATGTACCCGCTCACCCAGATGTTGGAGATCAGGCCCAGCCGGACGCCGCGTTGCTGGAGCGCCGGGATGACCTCGGGCACCTCCGGATAGACCCGGCGGATGGCAAGACGCGGCTCCGCCCAGACGCGCTCCAGCCCGTTGAGGGCGGCCTCCGAGACGAGGATCCCGGACCGCCTCAGCGTCTCCCGGAGCACCTCACGCGCCCGAAGCTCCTGCAGCCTGGGCGCCGTCCGCCGCCGCGCCTCGACGATGGCCTCCCGGAACGCACCCAGGAGCTCGGACTGGCCTGGCAGCGTGCCGTCCAGGCGGGTGCCGTCCGCAAGCGGCCGGCGGAGCGCCGCGTGCAGGGCCTGGATGCTGGCGCGGTCCACCTCGTCCCACGAAGCCACCGGGAAACCGACCAGGGTGTCGCCGACATCGAACAGAATGGCCGTCACCGGGCGCCCACCGCCTTCCGGGCAAACTCCAGCCACTCCGGCGTGACCTGGCGCACCCCGCCAGCTGCCCTCTCCAGCGGCACCTCCACGATGCGGCCGCCCTGCAGGCCGGCCATGACTCCGCAGCGCCCGGCTTCGATGAGTTCGGCCACCCGGTCGGCGAAGAGGTTGGCGTGCCAGAGGTCGCGCTCAGAGGGCGGCCCGCCTCGCAGCGCGTCGCCGAGAACCTGGACGCGCACGTCCCGGCCCGTCTCTTCCCGGAGGTAGCCGGCGAGCGCATGGCCAACCCCGGCTCCAGCAGCGCCCGCCGTCTCGCCGAGGGGTACGCCTTCGGCCACCACCACGAGGGCGGCACGCCGCCCGGAAGCGGCGCTCTCTTTCACGAGCCCGGCGACACTGTCCGGCTCCGCCGGAAGCTCGGGGATCAGCACCGCATCGGCGAAGGTGTCCACTCCGATCCTGAGCGCAAGCCACCCCGCCTGCCGGCCCGGCACTTCCACCACCAGGTTGCACCCGTCCGGCCAGGTCGAAGAGAGCGCCGCGCAAACCATCTCGACGCCCCTCTGCGCCGCCGTGGGAAAGCCGATGCACGATTCGGTGCCGATCACGTCGTTCTCCACCGCCTGGGGAACCCCGACGACCCGCACCCCCATGCGGGAAGCGGCGGCTGCGGCAGCCAGCGTCTCGGTCCCGCCAACCGCCACCAGCGCGTCCACCCGGGCTTCGGCCAGGCGGTCAAGGGCCCGGCTGAGCGTGCCGTCCTTCAACGGGTCCGTGCGGGAGGTGAGAAGGGATGAGCCGGCCTGGAAGACCAGGGGACGCAGCTCCTCGGAACGGAGCGCGCGGTACCGGCCCTCCACCACCCCGCGCCACCCTTCCTCGAACCCCACCGCCTCGACGCCCCGGCTCTCGAGCTGCTGCGTCAGGCGCCAGAGAAAAGCCTGGATGCCGCTTGAGTTGCTGCTACCTGTCAAAACCCCGACGCGCCGTGACATGAAGCAGGTCGACTCCTTCCCGCGGGCCACTTTCATGAGCCCCACGCAACCGCTTTCTATCCGGTCCCGCCCGATCCTCTTGGAGGCGGGAGCGGGACGCCGATGGGGTTTTGCGTCAGCGCCCCTCGAAATCGTATTCCCGGTAGAGGACCTGCACCCGGATGCCCAGGGGGTCGATCCGGACGGCTTGCTGGTCGAGCACCGTGTGGGGGCCGACCCGCTGGTATGTCTGGTCGATGGTCAGGCGGCCCCACCAGTAGGCCAGTTCGAGGTGGGTGACGAGGCCGGTGGGGCGCTCCACCCAGAACCGCACGAACCGGGCACCCTTGCCCCCGGCCGGCCGCTGTCCCTCCACGACCCACACGGGCGTTCCCGAGGGGCTCAGGCTCTGGCCGGCGAGGCGGAGATCGTAGCCCTCCAGGAGGTCCGCGACCTGCACCAGCTCGAGCTGCATCTCGTTCGGCAAAAACCGCGGCGCATCGGGGCTTTGCACCAGGATCCGGTTCGTCTCCTTGGTGATCCGGGCGGTAAAGCGCCAGTCGCGGCCGAACGCCCGGGCATGGTAGATCTGAAGCACGCTCGTACGCCCGTCGATGAGCCGGGTGGTGCGGCGAACGTCCGCCATGACCTGGGCCAGCACGTCTGCGCCGGCCCACCCGGCGCGGCTGCCGAGAACGGTTCCCGTGAAGACGAGCACAAGCCCGGCCAGCATGACCGCTCTGCGCAGAACGGAGCTTGCTCCCATCCGTGTGCCTGCCAGCCCCCGAGTCCGCCGAGGCCAACCGATCCCATTATAGACGACCCTAGAAAGGAGCCGCGGGACTGTCCCGGAAGATCCATTCAAAGCCCACCTGGCGCACTTGCGCGCCTGTCGCAACCGGAACGGAGGGCGGCTCGATGCTCAGGCTCTTGCACCTGGCCGACCTTCACCTGGGCTGGTTTCCGTCGTTTCTGCCCGACGCGCAGGCGCGGGGCTGGCAGCAGGAGCGCGACCGCCGGCTGGAGGACGCGGTCGCGTGGGCGCTGGATCCCGCGCACGGCGTCGACCTCGTCGTCATCGCGGGAGACCTTTTCGAGAGCCACGCGCCCGACGAGGCGCTGGTGGCGCGGGTGGTAAGCGCCCTGCGGCGGCTCCAGGAGGCCGGCACGGGCGTGGTCACCGTTCCCGGCAACCACGACGAGATCACCTACCCCAACTCGGTCTACCGGGCCTGGGCCGACCGCTGGCCGGGGCTTCTGGTGCAAAACGCCAATCCGGAGGCGCTCGGGCCGGTGGCAGCCCGAGGAAAGGCGGTATATGTTTATTCCTGCGCCTACACCGGCGGCGTGACCCGGGCGTGGCCGCCGGTGGACGCGTTCCCGCCTCGGGCCGCGGACAGTGGCTATCACATCGGCGTTTTTCACGGGACGCTGATGCAGGACGACGCCGGCGCCAATCCCCTCGCGCACGACCGGAGCCTGCCCCTGGCGGCTTGCGCGCTTGGACAGGCCGGCTACGACTACGTGGCCCTGGGGCACATTCACCGCCACGAGGAACAGCGCGCCGGCTCCACGCTTGCGGTCTACTGCGGGGCGCCGGACGGCAAGGGGTTCGACGACCCGGGCGTGGGGTTCTACACGATGGTGGAGGTGGAACGGGGCCGCGCGGCGGTCGAACGCGTTGGCGTCCTGACCCGCCGCATCCAGACGGTGGACGTG
>JBFMCJ010000318.1 GCA_040754675.1 Bacillota bacterium | reverse complement strand
CGGGGGCTAAGCTGACGCTACTTTCGGTGGCCCAGGTGCCCGAATTCATCGAGACGGTCAACGAGCTGGATGATGCGACCGAAACAGCGCGCGGGTTCCTGCGGGCAGCGGCGAGACGCCTGCTTGCCCGGGCCGAGGCGAAGGGCGTGCGGTTAGAGACGCGGCTGGAGGTGGGTCACCCCGCCGACAGGATCCTCGCCTTTGCCGGGCAAAGTGGCGCCGACCTCATCGTGATGGGGCGCCGAGGGCTCAGCGGCGTTTCCCGGTGGGTGCTCGGTTCGGTATCCGACCGGGTCCTGCAGCATGCCCCCTGTCCCGTGCTCGTGGTACGCTGACCTGAGGCGTCCTCAGCGCTGCAACAGCCGGGACGCCGGCAGCACCTCGACGCCCATGCGGCGAAGTTCGGGCAGCACGGATGCCACGGCGGCCGCCGTGGAAGGCTTCACGTGGCCGATGGCGATGGCCTGCCCGTCGCGGCGGGCCCTGGCCGCCGCCAGCTCCAGTCTCGACCGCACGGCCCGGAAGTCCTGTTCGCCGTCGAGGAAGAGGTCGTTGCGGGCCCAGGCGATCCCCAGCCGCCGGGCAATCGGCCCCACCACGGAGCGAGGGTTCGTATGGCTGTCCAGGAAAAACAGCCCCCGCCGCGCCACCACCGTCAGCACTTGCGCCATCACCCGCTCGTCGGCCGTTGCCCTCGAACCCATGTGGTTGCTCACGCCGACGGCCCCCGGCACGGCGTCGATGGCACGCTCGACCCGCTGGCGGATCTCCTCGTCGGAAAGCGCCGTGGTGATGGCGCCGGGCCCGGGATTCAGGCGGCCGTCCAGGGGCTCCATCGGCAGGTGCACCAGCACCTCGAAGCCGTGCTGGCGGGCCATCTGCGCCTGCTGGCGGCTGTAGGGCAAGAACGGGATGACCGCCACCGTTAGCGGCGCGTCCAGCGAGAAGAACCTCTGCGCGGCCTGCCAGTTGTATCCCCAGTCGTCGATGACGATGGCCAGCCGGGCAACGCCGGGCCGCCCTGGGGCGATCTGGCCAAGGTCGCTCCCCATCCGCGCCGGCGACGGGAGCTGCGACCCGGCTCGGGAGCTTTCCTCAAGCGGGACGGGCGGCCCGCCGTTCTCCTGCATCCGGGTGGCCCAGGCCGGGTAGGCTTCCAGTTGCCAGCGGTAGAGCACCTGGACGCTCCCGCCCACCACCGCCACGAAGACCAGGAGCCCCAGCGCTCCCGGGAGCCACTCCGGCACCGCCCTGGCGCGCACGGGGCGGGCGGGACGGCCAGAGACCGGCTCGTGCTCGGCTTCGGGCCGCACCGGGTGGCCGTTCATGCGATGGTGCGGTGCGCCCCCCGCCGCCGGAGGCTGCGCCAGATTCGCTGCAGCGGACTCGTGAACTGCAGGGTGACGTAGCGGGGCTCGTCGGCTTCAGGCGCGGGCACGATCCCGAGCGGCGGTACCCTCCCAGGGTAGCGAAGCCGCCGCCGCTGGCGCGCCGCCCCGGCCGGCAGGCGGCTTTCCACTTCGAGTTCGATATCGTAAGCCCAGGGCTCCATGGCCGCCTGCAGCGCCTGCCGGTCCGGCACCGGCTGGTCGTTGAACGACAGGATCACGTCGCCCGTTCGCAGGCCCATGCGTTCGGCGGGGGAATCGGGCAGCACGTCCAGCACCATGACCCCGTCCCGGCTCACGAAGACGGGTTCGCCCTGCTCCCGCCACCGGCCCCACTGAATCAGCAGGTCGTGTCCCACCGGCGAAAAGATGGCGGCCACCCAGGCCAGCAGGGGATAGCGGCGCGCCCCGAGCGCCAGCAGCATGAGCACGGCGCTGAACACCACCAGCCCGCCTGCCGAATCCCGCGCCTTTACCCGCGGGTCGCGCGTCACGGTGAAGTCCCCGTACCCGAGGCCGGCCACGACAGGCAGAAGCTGGAAGACCATCTGATAGCCCGGCGGCACTTGAAGCGACGGATCGAACAGCGGCCACCAGTCGGGCATCGCGACGCCGGTGCCGCCCACCAGCATCTCCTCGGCCACAGCCAGCCCCACCACGGCGATGAAGGGGAGCGGCCAGACCTTCTGCAGGGCGAACCCGCCCACCACCCGGCCATCCGGCTGCTTGATGTAAAGGGGCGTCGGGTTCAGGGCGCCCGTCAGCCAGACGAGCGCCGCCTCCACCAGGTGCAGCGTCGCCACCAGCGCCATCACCGCCGGGACGTCCACGCCCGGAATGCGGAAGACGATCGCCGCCAGCGACACGAGCCCGCCGGCGTACGCAAAACACAGAAAGCGAGGCTGGACCATGGCCAGGAGCAGCGCGACCAAGAAAAGCACCGGCCACATCATCAGAAAGTTTGCGTCAAAAGCGATGCCAAGCCCCACGAAAAGCGCCGTGGCCAGCGCCCCGCCGAGCGCTCCCATGCCCAGCGCGTTCAACGTCTGCCGGCCCGTCGAGGTGCGCACCACTCCAAACATGTACTGTTCCATCGCGGCGGCCCTGGCAGCCTGCATGTAGACGAACCAGACCACGATGGAGAGCAGAAGCAACGTCGTGGGCGACTGCAGCATCTGGGCGAGGGTCGTTCCGATGAGGCGCAGCAGGTCGGATACGGGCATCCTCTTAGCCCGCCCTTGCCGGCTCGTTTGTCTGCGAGAGCTGGCGGATAAGAATGTCCATCGCCTTTTTAAGCTGCACGTCGTTGGGGTCGACCTGGTCCTCGACCAGAGGGAGCTGTTCGGCCTCTTTATCCGGCACCTCCACCGTCACGTCGGGGTGGATGCCCTCATTGCCGATGAAGTGTCCGCCGGCCGTCTGGTACTTCTGCGTGGTGACCACGACCGCGTCACCCCGCCGAAGCGGGATCATGGTCTGCACGAGGCCTTTGCCAAACGTGGTCGTCCCGACCAGCGTGGCCACCCCCCGGTCCCGCAGGGCGCCGGCCACGATCTCCGAGGCGCTGGCCGAACCCTTGTTGACCAACACCACCATGGGCACCCTCCGGTACGTGCGGAACGGGCTTGCGTCGATGCTGCGCCGCTCGCCGCTTCGCCCCACGATGTACACGATGGGCCCGTCCCGCAGGAACAGGTTGGCGACGTCGACCGCCGCGGTCAGCAGGCCGCCGGGGTTGTTGCGCAGGTCCAGGATGAGAGCGCGGTAGCCCTGGCGTTCGAGGCGGTTGAGGGCGTCCTCCATCTCCTTGCCTGTCTTTTCAGAAAACTGGATGAGCCGGATGTACCCGATGCCCGACTGCAGCATCTGAACCGACGAGACGGCAGGGACCTCGATCTCCTCGCGGACGATGGTGACCTTGAACCGTTCCCCCGCCCGCTCGATGGTCAGTTGAACCGACGTGCCCTTGGGGCCCCGTATCATGCTGGTGGCCTCGTCCTGCGACATGTCGGCCGTCGGGCGCCCCTCGACCTCGACGATCCAGTCGCCGGCCCGCAGTCCCGCCCGGGCGGCAGGGGTCCCGGGGATGGGCGCTACCACCGTGAGGCGGTTGTTTTTGATGCCGATGTAAATGCCGATGCCGGCGTAGTGACCGGTGGTCTCGATCTGGAACTGCTGGTAGGCCTGAGGGTCCATGTAGCGGGTGTAGGGATCCTTGACGGCCTCCTTGAGCATCCCGTTGATGCTGCCGGTGCGGATGTACGCCGATAAAAGCTCGACGGTGCTGACGGGCTCCAGGTAGTGGGTCTTGATCACCCCCACCACCTCGAGCACCGTCGTCAGGTCTTCGCCGGGACCCTTCGCGTCATCCGTAGGCGCTCCGGAACTCAACAGCGCCGAGCCGGCCAGGGCGAGTGCAGCGAGGACGGCGAGCACCGCAAGCGCCGGCCATGCCCTTCCCAGACGGTTCTTCACAGTGCGCCTCCCCGGCCCGGCTCGTACACGGCGACGTCCAGCCCTACGCCTTCCTCCGGACCCGCTGCCCCATTATACCGCCTAGCCGGTAACCCAACACCGCCCCGGCGAATGCGGGAAGGGCTGCGAGCCGCTTGAGGCGCCAGGGCTGGGTGGCGGCCCGGAACAGCCATTCCAGGCCCAGCCGGCGCACCGCGGGCGGCGCCCGGCGGGTCCTCCCCGCCCAGACGTCCAGGCTCCCCCCCACCCCGATGGCCACCCGAACCGCCCGGCGCAGGCGCTCGCGGCGGTGATCAATCCAGGCCTCCTGGCGCGGGACGCCCATGCCCACCAGCAAGAGCGCCGGGCGGGCGGCCTCAATGGCACGGAGCAGCCGCTCCTCTTCGTCACTTCCAAATGCGAAGTAGCCGTGATGCGTGCCGGCAACGCGCAGGCCCGCAAGATCCGGGCGTGCCTGCAGCCGCCGGGCTGCCTCCTCGGCCACGCCGGGGCCGTCCGGCCCCGGAGGCTCGCCCCCCACGAGGAAAACGGGCAGGTTCAGGCGGGCGAGCTCCCGCAGGCAGCGTTCGGCGAGTTCGACGCCGGGCACCCGCCCGAGAGCGGGCCGGCCCAGCATGCGGGCGGCCCACACGACCCCGATGCCATCGGGCACCACCAGTTCGGCCCGGCTCACGACGCCGGCCAACCCCGGATCCTTGCGGGCACGCATCACCATCTCGGGGTTGAGGGTGACCACGTGCCTGAGAAGGCCCGAGGCGCCGTCCCTCTCCTGCACCCAGCGGGTGACGAGGGCTGCCGCCTCTTCGAGCCCCACAGGGTGAACCGGCAGCCCCAGGATCTCATACGGCCCGGGCTGCCCGCCGCCTTGCTCGCCGGCCGTCG
>JBFMCJ010000317.1 GCA_040754675.1 Bacillota bacterium | reverse complement strand
AACGGGGTCTCCCTGACGCGCCAGGTCAAAGACCTGCCGGGCATCCACGCTTTCCGACACGCCCAAGGACGAACCGGAGCCGAGGGGAACTCTGCGCGCCCCCGTGCCGTCGACCTCCGCTGAACCGCGGTGCTCCAGATAGGCGCGGGCTATGGCCGGGCCGGCGACGATCTCCTCGAGTTGCCGGTGCCCCTCCCCGACGGGCACCGGGAGGTAGCCCACCTCGCCCGCAAAGCCGTGCGTCCCCCGGTAGAGCGCGGCGTCCAGCACGACCCCCATCCCTACCCCGGTGCCGACCGCCATGTAGGCGAAGTTGGTCGCCCGGTCCGCGCAGCCCCGCCACTTCTCGCCGATCGCCCCCAGGTTGACGTCGTTGTCCACGACCACGCCGCACCGGAGCCGCTCCTCGAGAAGCGAACCCAGGGTGACGCCGTCCAGGAATGAGAGGTTGGGGCAGAGCCGGACCGCGCCGGTGGCCGTGTCGACGGCACCCGGCACACCGACGCCCGCAGCGAGCAGACGGCCGGGCGCCGTACCCGCCTGCGCCATCGCCTGGTGTACCATGTCTGCCAGCTGATCCACCAGCGCAGCCAGCCCCTCTCTGGCCGTGGAGGCTGACAGGCGGGCCCGGGTCTCCCCCTTCAGGTCGGCGACGGCAACCCGAACCAGGGTGCCGCCGATATCCGCCCCCGCCACGAACCCGGCCTCCGGGGCAATGTCGAGCAGCGTGGCGGTACGGCCCGCACGCCTGGGACGCTCCGTCGCCACCTCCCGGACGAGCCCCCGGCGGAGCAGCTCGGCGACCACCTGGGAGATGGTGGACTTGCTCAAGGAGAGCTGGCGCGAGAGCTCGGCCCGGGACATGGGGCCGCTCTTGCGCAGCGCCTCCAGCACGGCGGTCTCGTTCAGGCGGCGAAGCAGCGGGGGCTGACCGACGTTCATGACCTCCTGCTCCCGGGGGGATTTAGTTCGTTTTCCTTACGAGCAAATCCTTCCTGTTGCTTCCTTCTTTCCCCGCTGAGCGGGCAAAAGGGGCCCCCAGGGTCCGGGACGACTAATGCCCTGTGCTGGCGATGCCTGGTCACATCAGGCTTCTGACCGCCCTGCTGACCGCCACATCCACGAGGTATGGGCCAGGCGCCTCGAGTGCCCGCCGTAGGGCCGGTTCCACGCCGTCGGGCGACTCCACGCGCTCGGCCTGGACGCCCATCGCCCTGGCGAGTTCCGAAAGATGCAGCCCGGGCAGGTCAAGGCCGGGAATCCGCTCCTCCGTGCCCGGGTAGAACGTCCGGGCGAAGGCCTTCAGGATGCCGTAACCCGCGTTGTTGAGGACGACGAACTTCACGCCCGCTCCGTACCGGGCGGCCGTCCACAGGCCCTGGACGCCGAACATCACCGAGCCGTCCCCGATCACCGCCACCACTGGCCGCTCGGGGAACGCGAGCTTCAACCCCACGGCAGCGGGCAGGCCCCACCCGAGGCCGCCGCTGGCAGCAGCAAAGTAGCTGGACGGGGCGCGCACCGCCACGTACTCCCGCACCGCCAGGCTCGCCAGGCTGGCCTCGTCCACGATCACCGGCGCCCTTACGCTCTCGTCCAAAAGGCGTGCCAGCGTGTGGAGAACAAAGGCCACCTCCATGCGGGCCCTCCCCCGAGCGGCCTCGGCGCGCCGCTTTGCGCTGGCCGCGGCGGCCGCGCCGGCCAGGCCTTCCGCCGCCCCCGCCGCCTGCGGACCGCGCGCGGCGGCTTCGACGGCCAGTTGCTCCACGAGTTCGGCCAGGTCGCCCACCCACGAGGCGGCCGCCGGCGCCCGGGCAGCTTCGTCGGGGTCGTCGGTGAGCAGGTACAGCCGGGTCGACGGCGGCACCATGGGCCCCGGCAGGTACGGGTAGAGCAGGAAGGCCGGCGCGCCGATGAGGATGACCGTCCGAAAACCTGCCAGTTCTCGTGCGATCATCGGCGCCGCCGGCAGCAGGTACCCGCGAAACTGCGGGTGGTCCGTGGGGAACCCCGCGCGGGGGGCGAGCGGTTCCCCGTACACCGGACATTGCAGCTTCTCGGCCAGCCGCTGGACGGCGCTCCACACCCTCGACCCCGCACGGTCGATCCCCGCCCCTGCGACCAGGGCCACCGGTGAAGGCGAGTCGAGGATTTCACGCAATTGCGCTGCGGCGGCGCAGGGGGTCTCGCCGGCCGGGACTGCCGACGCTGTTCCGCCTGCTGCGCCCGATCTGCCTGTCGCCCCGGCGGGGTTGAGGCGCCGATCCCCAGGAAGGGCATCGGCGGCCGCCTCGTCGAGCGGCGCGTCCCAGAAGTTCATCGGGATGGAGAGGAAGGCCGGCCCCTGCGGCGGCAACGACGCCACGGCCCATGCCCGTTCCAGCAGTGCCGGCACCTGCTCGGGCATCCGGGCCTCCTGTGCCCATTTCACCACGGGGGAGACCATGGCCACCAGGTCGCCGGCCAGCAGCGGCTCCCAGTGCAGGTGGCGGGCGTCCTGCTGGCCGGCCGTTACAACCATCGGCGCCTTGTTCTTGCGGGCGGTGAAAAGCGCCCCCATGGCGTTTCCGACCCCGGGGGCCACGTGCAAATTGACCAGTGCTGGCCGCCCCGTGCCCTGAGCGTACCCGTCCGCCATCGCCACGGCGGCGGCCTCGTGCAGGGCGAGGACGTACTCGACCTCCGGCGGCAAGCCGGTGAGCATGGGGAGTTCCGTGGAGCCCGGGTTGCCGAAGAGCCGACGGATCCGCCGCTTCTCCAACCAGCGGTAGACCGCCTCCCGAACCGTCACCGCCCCCACCCCCTGGCCTCGACACCCGGCGGCTTGCCCTCAGCGGCTGCCCGCTACCACCACGTCCGCCAGCGGGCGGCCGTCCAGGAAGCGCAGCAGGTTCTGGACAGCGCCCTGCGCGATGCGCTCCTGCGCCTCGACCGTGACGCCCGCCCCGTGCGGGGTCAACAGCACGTTGGGGAGCCGCCGCAGCGGGTGGCCGGGCGGCGGGGGCTCCGGCGAGAAGACGTCGATGGCCGCTCCGGCCAGCGGCCCGCTCTGGAGCGCCTCCACCAGCGCCGGTTCGTCCACGAGTTCCGCCCGGGCCGCGTTGATGAGCCACGAACCCGGCCGCATGGCCTGCAATTGCTCCCGGCCGATGACCCCCCGGGTCTCGGGGGTGAGCGGCAGGTGGAGCGTGACCACGTGAGACTGCCTCAGCAGCACGTCAAGCGGGGCGAACGCCACGCCCAGCGCGTCCTCGTCCCCTGCGCTCAGGCGCCGCACGTCGTAGTAGAGCACGGCGGCGCCAAACGGCAGGAGGCGGGCTGCCACCTCCCGGCCGATGCGTCCCATCCCCACGATGCCCACCGTCTTGCCGCCCACTTCCCGGGCCCTGCCCATCCACGCCGGCAGCGGCCACTGCCCCTCGGCCATGGCCTGGTGAGCTGGCACCAGGCCCCGCAGCAGGGCCAGCATCACCATGATCACGTGTTCGGCGACGCTGGCCGCGTTGGCGCCGGCGACGCACGCCACCGTGATGCCGAGCTGCCCGGCGGCCTCGATGTCGATGTGGTCGACGCCCACGCCGGCCACCTGGATGAAGCGCAGGCGCCGGGCCTTCTGCAGCATCTGGGCGGGAAGCGGGGTAAACGCCGTCGAGACCAGCACCTCAACCGTCGATAGGTGCGCCTCCAGGCCGGCCCGGTCGGTGACCACCACCGCCTCGTGCCCCGAGAACAGCCCCCGGAGCATGGCCTCCTGCTGCGAGAGCCGCTCCGACGCAGGCAGCACCGCCACGATCTTCATGGCCACCGCCCCCCGGCGCCCGCGTCCTCGAGCGGGCGCGACACGTGGCGTCAGAAGTAACGGATCCCGGGCTCGGTGAGGTCGGCAATCACCGTCTTGGTCTCGAGGAACGCCTCCACCGCCTGCCGCCCCAGTTGCCGCCCGACGCCGCTGGCCTTGAACCCGCCGAACGGCACCGTCGGCGACAGCAGCTGGTAGCTGTTCAGCCAGACCGTGCCCGCCCGGACGGCCCGCGCCATCCGAAGCGCCCGCTTGACGTCTTTCGTCCACACCCCGGCCGCAAGCCCGTAGATGGTCTCGTTGGCGAGTCGCACAGCGTCCGGTTCGCCGTGGAAGGGGATCACCGCCGCCACCGGCCCGAAGATCTCCTCGCGGGCGATGCCCATGGCAGGCTGGACGTCGGCGAAGACGGTGAGTTCGTGGAAATATCCCCGCTCCAGCCCCGCCGGGCGCCTGCCCCCCGCCACCAGGCGCGCCCCTTCCTCCTGCCCCCGCTTCACGTAGCGCCGCACCTTCTCGAGCTGTTCGGCGCTGATGACGGGGCCGACGTCGGTCTCGGGGTCGCTGCCCGGGCCGATGCGGAGCTGCGCGGCGCGGGCGGCGAGGCGTTCCACGAACTCGCCGTAGATGGAACGCTGCACCAGGATGCGCGTGCCCGCCTGGCAGACCTGGCCTGCGTTCAAAAAGACGCCAAAAAGGGCCCCCTCCACCGCCTGTTCGAGCGGCGCATCCTCAAAGACGATGTTGGGGGACTTGCCTCCCAGTTCGAGCGTCACCCGCTTGAGGTGAGCCGCGGCGGCCGCCATCACCTTGCGCCCGGTCTCCACTTCGCCGGTGAGCGAGATTTTGGGCACCCCGGGGTGCGCCACCAGCGCGGCTCCGGCCTCATCCCCGCCCGGCACGACGTTGACGACCCCTTCCGGCACGCCGGCCTCCTGGCAGATCTC
>JBFMCJ010000316.1 GCA_040754675.1 Bacillota bacterium | reverse complement strand
ACCGGGCAAGGAGCCGCGCAGCGCAGGCGGGAGACACCCCGAGCGAAGCCGAGGTCAGGTGCAACTCGACAGCCCGGAAACCGCGCGCAGCCCGGTCGAACAACTGCACGGGATCAAGGGCCGCCTTCGCAGCAGCAAACACGGAACACACCACCTCGCTCAAAAACCCGGGCCATAAGACAACCCCCCGGCACAGACAGGCCAGGGGGGCGGGTACAATTCTCTAGACAAACCAGGTCCCTTGCGGAGGGCACAAAAAGACTGCCCTCCGTCAAGAGGCCAGCTACATCATACACAACCACCCGGGAGCGGTCAAGACCCCGGCAAAAGCACCCCGGCAAAAGCAATCCCGGGGCCGGAGCACCCGGCCCCGGGCACGGCCGCCACGTTACACACCTTTATCCGGCCAACGGGGGCTCCTCAAGAACGACAACTGCTTCCCCGAACAATCGCCGCAGACTCTGCCGCGACCTCCTGCCCCGCACCTCAAGAACCACCAGGTCGGGGCACAGGAACACCTCGGAATCCCCGCACGAAGCCACGCGCTCGGCCACCTCGTCAAACCGCTCCTTCGGCACCACGACCAGCTTTCGCACCGTGACCCCGCTCCCTTCTGTGATTCTTTTTACGGCCAGGGACTCCGGGGGCCGCGACAAGGCGGCCCCCGGAATATTCATCGAATACGGCCAACACCGGGATCAGCCCAGCACACGGGTGATGTGCGCGCCCATGCGCCTGCGCTCGGGGTCCACGCGGTCCACGCGCACCACCACCCGGCAGCCGCGGGCAACGCGGCCACCGTCAAACACCAGCTTCGGGCAGAAGGCCTCCACGCCCGGTTCAAGCTGCACAAACACGCCACGCGAGGCCACCGTCACCACCACGCCCGCGCGGAGATCCCCCTCCCGGTAGCGGGAAGCAGCATCCTCCCAGGGGTCAGGCAGGAACTCCTTGCGAGAGCACAGCACCTCGCCCAAATCACGGTCACAGGACAGCACCCGCACCGGAAACGAGGAACCCAGCGGCACCTCGGACTCGGCGTCGAAGACAAACCCACGGGAGAGTTCCCGGTAGGGAACGAGAGCGGACACGCCGCCGATGTCCACCAGGACGCCGCCCCGGGCATACCCACGTACCACGGCCTGGCGCACGGCACCCGGAGCAAGCACCTCCCAGGTCCGCCGCGCCATCTCCTCCACCGCTGCCCTGCGGGAGCACCGCGCCACGCGGGCACGGCCATCCACCCAGCGCACGACGAACGCCACGTGCTGACCCACCAGACGGCGCATCTCCCGGGCATCGGAACAGCCGGACTCCTCCAGGGCCACCTCACCACGGAACGGGCCCAGGTCAAGGTCCAGCACGGGCGGGTCGCCCGACACGGCCACCGCGGGAGCCTGCACAATCCACCCCCGCGACTTGGCCAGCCGCAGATACCCCTCCACGTCCTCGGGCAGCGGCCGGGGATCATGACCCTCGGCCAGGGGAACGTAACCCGAGATTCCGAACCGGCGGCGGGAGCGCCCGGACGGAGCCGGGCCTTCCCGGTCGCCATCCACTCCGAGACCCGGCACTTCGCAGAGTTCCGGGGAAACATCGCCGCCCGTTTCGCCCGGGACAGCTTCGGCAACCTCCGGGGCGGGAACCCCGTCCACCACCACAACTTCCGAATCCACCTTCGCACGACGCGGCAATCAACACACCTCCTTTTCTGGATGTATCAACCTGTATCAGCTTCCGGCAAAGTCAACGGGCGGGCACGTAGACCACCCCACGCGGACGGTGAAGCAGCCTGACCTTCGAGTACGACACCTCGAAATTGGCGTCAGACGCCGTCCGCAGGGTCAGCGCACGCGCCTTCAGGCTCCTCACGCAGCCAAACACCACCCTCCCCGCCCGCTCCGCACGCACCACGTCCCAGTGGCGCAGGCCATTCTTCTCCTCGCACCTCTTCGTGGGATTGCCCTCCCTCCCACCTCCGCCTCCTCAGCGGCCAGACCACGTGCTCCGACCCGAAGAACCTCAGCGGGCCCGGGGCAAACAGCTCCGCCGCCCGAGCGGCACGCGAGCCCGGCACCCCCGGGGACTCCCGCCGCCGCTCGCAGGCACGGACATCCCAAAGCCGCCCGAGAAGCGACACGAGATAAGCCTTCCCCAGCACCGCGTGCGCAAGCCAGGCAAACGTCCGGCCCTCCCTGTCCAGGAAGGCCTTCCCCGCGTGGAGCCTCCGGTGGCACTCCCGGCAGAGCGCCACCTGGTTCCGGGGCGTGTCCGAGCCGCCCTTTGCGCGGGGCACCAGGTGGTGGCGCTGGAGCCGCTCGGCGGACCCGCACAGGACACAGGCCCGATCCCGGTTCAGCACCTTCTCCCGAGCATCCCGGCCGGGCAGAGGCGGGTTCCGGACAGCCGCCGAAACCAGCTCCACGTCCACACCCGATATAGGCGCTATCTCCGCCAGGTCGGCCAGCACCCGGCAGATCGCCTCCTTCTTTTGCCGGATGCTCGGGAAGGGAACCGCCTGCCTGCGGTTGCGGTTCCGGCAGGGGCGGTGCCTGACCAGCCGGTAGCGACGGTTCCTCCGGTACTCCCTGCGCAGCGTGACCAGCCGGGCCACGTCGCCCCGCTGGACAAGAACCCCGCGGAACAGCACCTCACCCGTGCGCTCGTTCACCAGCGCGATCCCCACCTGCCTGGAACCGTCGGCCACCTTCGCCCGAAGGGAACCGACAGGGCCGTCCACCACCCGCCTGAGCCTGATCGCAAACGGGCAGCCCCGCTCGACTACCGCCCTCCCCTCGCGCAACAGCACCCTGGCCCGAGCGGGATGGCAGGGTAGGAGCGCCCTGCCCTCCGCGTCCACCACGAACACCTTGGGGTAGCTCACGACAGAAACGCCCATTTAAGGGCACCCTCCTTCCGGGTCACTCTGCTCCTCGGCAATGTGCCGGGGCCTCTTTCGCCCGCGGGGTGTTCACCGACTGCCTCGGCGAGGCCAGGTTCCGTCCCCGCGGGCCGGCAGCGTCCGGACCTGGAGCAACAGCCCGGAGTGCCCGCCTCCCGGCAACCCCGGCACGTAGCGGGACCCCTCACCTCCCCAGTCGCCCGGGGTTCAGCTTACGGCCCGAAGGCCACCCCCTCAGCCTCAGAGCCGCGGAAGCCTGCCAGGACCTGTGAGGGCCTGGTAGCGCTACCGGAGCTCCTTTTCACCCCGCGTCAGGGCCGCACCCCCCGCCGGGAGCGCAGCGCAAACCGGCCACACCACGGACACACAGGAACAGGACGCAGGACCACCCCCTTTCGCACGCACCCAAGAGGCCACAACCGGGGCCCGCCTCACCAAGGGCAGACCCCGGCACAACCGCGCAGAGATCAGGCGTCGAACTCGGGCAGCTCGGCCTCGGCGCCAGGAGGCACCGGGTAGACGTTGTAGTAAAGCCCGGCGCCCTCGGGCAGCACGCGCCGGGCGGCACGGGCCACGTCGCGGAACAGGCGGGCGGTGTCCTCCGGCCGGTGCGGGCGCACGGGCACGTAGATCACCAGCAGGCCGCCACGCTCGGAGATAGGAGCCTCCACGGCCGACTTCGCCTCCTCGGCCAGAGCGGAGGCATCGGTGAGGTCAGGGTCGTACTCGTCAACCGCCACGTCCTCGCGATCCCCCACCCTGATAGGCAGAAGCCGGTAGCCGGAAGCGCGGGACATGTACCAGGCCACCAGGCGGCGAATCCAGAGCGAGCGCGGGAAACGGCTGAACCAGGCACGAGCCATCTGCGCGGCCCCGGACAGGTGGCCGTCCCAGGCCAGGTCGGACATCTTCCAGGCCACCTGGCCCTCGGTCATCGTACCGCTCAGAACCTCGCGGGCTAGACGGCCGTAATCCTCATCAAGCACGGACACAGTCACCCCTCCTTTCGGAATCCTCCCGGCCCCCTCGGGCAGGGAGGTATGTAGGGGGCGGACGGCCCCCGGAAACTCAAGCGGACACACCCGCAACACACCGGTTATACGCCTCCGCCGTGCGGTAGGCGTCCCAGGCACTGAAGATGCTCCACAGCAGGCCAGTGACAAAACCGATGCCGTAGGCGAACACGAGCAGGCCGTTGACAACGTTGACCAGCAGGAACAGGGCACCCTTGCCGAACTGCCCGTTGTACATCTGGCCGACACCGGGGATCAGGAAACCCAGCACGGCCGCCACACCAGGACTCTTGAGAGGCTGAGGAGAGCCGGACAGGAAAATCACCCCCCTTCCGCCAGGACGGACCCGGGCCCCGCCGCATCAGAAGAAATCGTCGTCGGCAGCCGGACACGGGGCCGGCGTGGGAGCGCCGGGAGAAGCAGCGGGCTGGCCCGCGGGCACGGCGGGCGCCGGGGCGGCGCGGCGCGGGCGCACCACGCGGCGCGGAGGCGGAAGCGCTACCCCCAAACCCGGAGGCTGCGGCGTGCCACCACGCACCACGCGGTAGGCCACGTGAAAACGGGGAAGCTCCATAAGCTGGGTGTAGCCGAACCTGGGCTTGGGCCGGAAGCTCTCGCGGAACTGGTCCGGACCCCAGGGCATGAGCACTGTGCGGTAGTGCCGGTAGCTCATCTCCCTCACGCGCACGTCCTGCTCGCCGAACTCCCGGGCGAAACGCTCCGCGTCAGAGGCCGACAGGCCGCCGAAAACCAGCTTGTTGCGGCAGTTCTGCAGCACCACCTCGCGGAAGGCGGGTGCCTCCGCAAGAAGAAGCTGGTCAGTCACCTGGATGGCCA